>JAFTZI010000133.1 GCA_017461055.1 Clostridia bacterium
CAATTTTAAAATCCTCGTCTTATTCATATATAAAACACTCCTAAATATCTAACTATATATTTTATTATACATTAAACACAAATTAATGTCAATATTAAATATAATTTTATGCAAAAGGACGAGAAAAATTCTTGTCCTTATGAACACAGCCGGTGACTATGCGTAAATCAAATTTGGAAACAAAACGAACCCCAAACTATTCGTTGAAACAATATATTTTTAGCTATTTTTGATATGCAGTAAACAAAGAAAAAATAATCATAATTTAAATTTGAAAATTCGGAAACGCTATTGACAATATAACGGAATACCGTTATAATAATATTGAGAAAGGAGGCAGATAAATATGCTTGAAACGATACTTAAACAAAAAAATATATCAATGTATCAATGCGCGAAACAGAGTGGAATTCCTTATACGACATTGTCAGAGCTTGTTCGTGGCAAAACAAGAATAGAAAAATGTTCTGCTGAAACGATTTATCGCCTTTCAAAGGTGCTTGGAGTTTCAATGGAAGACTTGATTAGCGATTCCATAGAAAATAGATTGGATTTTGAAATATTTAAAAGTAATATTTGCCATATGGTAAAGGACAATGACGAAATTGATTTTATAGTAATCAATCTACAAAACGATGATATTCGCAGATATTGGAATAAAAAATGGTATGCAGAAGCATTTTATTTGCTTGCCATGATTGATTATTTGAGTAGAATAAACGAAATTCCAATTTGCACGCGATACGCGGATATTCGTTCTCAATCTCTAAAATCTCCATTATATCCAAGAGATGTTTTGATGGCTTCAAAACTGCACCCGGAGCTTGATATAAGGGAACAATGCAGAAGAGAGGCGATACCGGAATTTTTACGATTTAACATAATAGAAAGTGAGATTAGAAATGTCTATTAAGGTGCCATTTACAAAAGAAAATCTTGAGGATTGCCTAAAGGCATTAGCAAAGGAATTTAAGAAAAGAGGAAAAGGAGCTCCTGCTGAAATTATATTGGTAGGTGGAGCATCTGTTATCATAAATTATGGCTTTCGTGAGTCGTCCTATGATATAGATGCTATATATACACTTTCATCAGTAATGAAGGAAGCTATTAACGCAGTAGGTGATAGTAATGATTTGCCAAATGGTTGGCTAAATGATGACTTTAAGAAAACACCGTCATACACTAATAAAATAATTGAATTTTCACAGTACTATAAAACCTTTTCAAATGTTCTTACCATAAGAACTGTGCGCAGTGAATATCTTGTTGCAATGAAGCTTATATCAGGCAGACAATATAAAAAAGACTTGTCCGATATAGCCGGAATCGTTTATGAACAACAGGTGTTGGGTGAGCCACTAACCTATGAAAAAATAGATAAGGCTGTAATAGATTTGTACGGAAGCTGGGAAAAGGTCTCAGATTATTCAAAAGAAATACTTGATAAGATACTAAAATGCGACGATTTGAAGGCTTTATTTATAGAGCTTAGCGAAGACGAAGCAAAGGCTAAGGAAGCACTTGCTGAGGTTGCAAAAAAATATCCAGAGGTCGTAACAGAGGATAACGCAAACGATGTAATAGCCGCAGCTCTAAAGAAGAAAAAAGAGAAGAAATAATAACAAAATTTGATATGTAGTAGTCAAGATAACATCGAAAAAATGTGGATGAAGACGATGAAAATAGTGTAGACCATGATGGCGATGAAGATGAATAAAACTCAAAGGGGCTGACACAAATTAGTTTTTTGTAGTCGTTACCTATACAAAGTCAACAAAAAATCAAGGTTTTCCAAAGGAAACGCCTTGATTTTTTGTTATTATTGCACATAGTGTTCACAATTTGTTAATGCTATGTGTCAGCCCCTTTTGTGTTTGTAACATATCACCTTTGCTTTAGCAAAGATTTCATCGTGTTAACGATTTCATTCGCTTTAGCGAATTTCACCGAGCCAAAGGCTCGATATCATTGCAAGGCAGCCTTGTGTTGACTTGCCTGTCGACCTCTACAGTTATATCACTTGCATTAGCAAATATCACAGAGTCAAAGGCTCAATATCACTGCAAGGCAACGTCAGCTGACCTGCTCAATTCGGGTTGAATATTTCGTTGCCTATTTGTGAGTACCAATTAAAGGTTACCTCTTTGCCATTGATTAGGTAACGGGAAGGTGTTGTGGTTTCCATCCAGTCAAGAGGTATAAGCTCGTCCTTTTGCTCCGAGGCAATTTCGAAGGCTTTTTGAAGCTCCTTTTCCTCTTCCTCGGTTAAAATTCCCGGCTTACAGGAAACGAAAAGCGGTGAGCCGCTTTGCGCCAAGGCATAAAGCCACTCTCTGTTAAGGCTCCAATCAATTGCTCCCGTTATACCAACGCAGTCTGCATCGGTCATAAGAAGCGCGCGGTTTTGGCAGTTTCTGAATGCCAAGGTGTTAACACCCATTTTAGCGGTACGGCTCCATTCAAAGCCGCTTGTATCGTCGCCTGTACGGTTTAGCTGATGCAAGCCTGCGCACAGGTGTCCTATACAGTTACAGCCAATTATAACAGCGCCACCCGAGGAGTCCTTAATTGCTTTGTAAAAGCCCTTTATAATCTGGGCGCTTGTTCTTGTGCGGTCAAAGAAGCACCAATCCCCGTTTGTCATGCTTTCGGGAATTTCAAAGCCCCACTTTCCGAAAATATCAAAGGTGGAAAAGTCGTGCTTAATTAGCGTATAGCCCCAATCAACTATGCGCCTTGTGGTATTTTTAACGTACTCAATTACATCGGGATGGGATGGGTCTAAGCTCTTACTGCAACGGTTAAGATACCACTCCTCGGGAAGAGTAATCTTCCTTGGCTCGTCGTCACGTCCGTTAATTAAATATCTTACCCAAATACCCGGGCGCACACCCTGTGCCTTTATTTCCTCGGCAAGAGCTTTCATATCGGGAAATCTTTCGTTTCCTCTGTCCCAAGGCGCGTCACAGGCGTTTGGCTGCCATCCGTCGTCTATAACCATATAAGGAATGTTTTTGCAGTCCTTGCACATTCTTTTTACAAATTTTGTGTCCTGCACAATTTCCTTGTGTGAGCTTTTTCCGTATGCGTAATACCAGTTATTAGAGCCATAAACCACGTGGTCGGGAAGATAAGGCTCAGGGCAAAGGCTTTTACAAAAGCTCTGAAGCGCAGAGTAGGCGCTTATGTCCTTATATTCCTTAAACACAACTGTAGCGCACTCTAACATTTTTCCGCCGAGCAAAACACCCTTGCCGCCGTTTCTTACATCTAACCAAAGAGTAATTCCGCACTCGTCATATTGCCAAAAGGCAAGGGAATTCGGCTGGGTCTTAACGCCCATACACTCTGTAAATCTGCCGCTGTAATCGAGGCAGGAGTCGCTTCCGTTTGACACAGCAATATACCAAGGCATACATCTTTCGGGACGGATTGTTTGCCATTGCAGGTCTCCGTAGCCCCTTTCCCACGCGTCGCCTAAAACCTTAATGCTTTTTCGCATTTTGTTGTTCCAACGAAGGCGAACAAAGGAAAGTCCTTCCTCGTAGGCTGTTGCATAAACGGTTAATTCGTCATTTTCAAGGGTCAGCTTTGTACAACCCTTGTCGCAGTAGGTGGAGTCAGTTAAAAGCACCTTACCGCTGTCAAAGTACATAGTAATGTTTGATGGAATAGTAATTTTCATTTTCTACCTCTTAATTATGCTTGCTTAAAATTGGGTGTGTATTTCACGCTTGATGCGCTTTTGTCCTGTATGTAGCCATCGTAGCCTAAGAGGATGGCTCTTTCTACCACGCTTTCATATTCAAAGGTGGTAATTTTCCTCTTTAATTCCTTATATTCGCTTTTGCAAAACTCGGGTGTGTACTGCGCCATTAAGGAAAGCTTGAATTTTGATATATCAAAGGAGTTTTTTAGGTTCTCTAAAATATTAATGCTGTCCTTACGTAAATTAGGCAGCACAAGGTGGCGTACTATAACGCCTCTTTGCATTTTTCCCGTACCGTCAAAAACAGGCTCGGGCGCAATTTTCAGCATAGCCTCAAGCGCCCCCTTTGCGCGCACATAATAATCACGCGCTCCCGAATATCTTTGAGAGTACTCGGGCGAGAAATACTTAATGTCAGTTAAAAAAACATCCACGTATCCCGCCATTTTTGCAATTTCCTCTGCCTTTTCGTAGCCCGAGGTGTTGTAAATCACAGGGATTTTTAAGCTTGGCTTGGCTATATCAAGCGCTTGCCTTATTTTGTCCGAATAGTGGGTGGGAGTTACTAAATTAATGTTGTAAGCGCCATTTTCCTGTAAGGAAAGCATTTTTTCTGCCAAGTCCTCTACACTTATTTCGTATCCGTTGTCCCCTTGGCTAATGTCCATATTCTGACAGTAAACGCACCGTAAAGGACAGCCTACAAAAAAGATTGTGCCGCTTCCCGTAATTTCGTTTTCATCACCCAAGCCCGAGATGCAGGGCTCCTCCCATTTGTGAAGCATAACCTTGGAGATTTTTACCGTATCGGTCATTTTACAGTACCCTGTGGCTGTTTTTCGGTCAATACCGCACTCCCTTGGGCATAGCTTACATATCATATTTTACCTGCTGTCAGCTTTATAATTTTGGAAATGCTGTCGGGCTGCACCTCTGCCTCGTGAGCTGTGCGGTTTCGCTTAATCTCACCGCATTTCCTGCACTTGTGAAGAATAATGTAGCCCTTTTTAGGGTCGGTTTCCACCTTGATAGGGTCCATAACTCCGCCACACTCATTTTGCCTGTCCCCGGGCATTATATCAACATGCTTGGAGCATAGGCATTTAGGACAGTGGTTTCTTGAGGAATAGCCTAAGGGCTTTACCTCAAAGCCGCAGTTTTCACATATAAAGCCATTGTCGTTTTTTGTAAATCTTTTGTTTTCCATATTAATTACTCTTTCAAGGTCAGCGCGCTATTATAAGCGCCCTTTTCTTATTTTCCTACGCAGAAGCGAGAGAAGATAGCGCTTACAATTTCCTCTCCTGCCCCGCGCGCATCTATCATATCAAGGTTAGAAAGCGCTTTTTCAAGAGCAAACAGCACAATATCGGGTGTTTGTCCGAATTTTAGCGCTTCATCTGCCTCTTTCGCATCATCAAGGGCAAGGGTAACGCTTGAAAACTGTCTTGCGTTAGAAATAATCGCATCGTTTGAAAGGTCAAGCTCACCTAAATCGTAAAGCTCCTTAATGGCACTCTCAAGCTCCTTGTAGCCGCTTTGATTTTTTGCGCTTATATACACGGTTTTTTGACAAACGCTTTGAATTTGCTCAAGGAATTTTTCGGAAATAGCGGGGGGAGTGTCGATTTTATTAATAATTGCAATGGCGCATCTGCCCTTGGCGCTTTCCAAAATAAACCTGTCCTCGTCGTTTTCGGGTGTGCCTTGGTCGAATACGCACAAAAGAAGCTCGGAGCTTTCAATTTTCTCCTTTGCGCGCTCAATTCCTATTTTTTCAACTGTGTCAAGGCTTTGGCGAATGCCCGCTGTGTCGGCTAAGTTAAGGGTAACACCGCCCACCGAGGCTGTATGCTCAATTACGTCACGGGTTGTGCCCGCAATGTCAGTAACAATTGCAAGCTCCTCACCTAAAAGCATATTGTAAAGCGAGCTTTTTCCCGCATTAGGCTTGCCTATTACAGCGGTTTTTACTCCCTCGCTTACTGCCTTGCCTGCGCGGTAGCTTCTTTTTAACGCTTCAAGCTCCCTTAAAACATAGTCAAGGGTATTTTGCATTTGCTCGCGTGTGGCTTCCTCAATGTCCTCATCGGGATAGTCAACGGTGGCATAGGCTTGGGAAATTAATGAAATCATTTTTTCGCGTATATCGGCTACCCTTTGGGAAAGAACTCCCCTTGCAACGCTTGATGAAAGGCGAAGCTGTGAATCGGTTTTTGCATCTATTATATTGCCGATAGCCTCTGCGCTTGAAAGCGTCAGCTTGCCGTTTATGTAGGCGCGCTTGGTAAACTCTCCCGCCCCTGCCATCTTAGCGCCCTTGGAAAGAACGCTTTCAAGCACAGCTTGGGTTACGTAAATACCGCCGTGACAGGCAATTTCGCACACGTCCTCCCCTGTAAATGAGGCAGGCGCCTTATAATAGGTCAGTATTCCCGTATCAATTATGTCACCGTCACGAAGAATTTCTCCGTAATAGCATTTGCGCGGCTCAATAAGGCTTGATTTGGTGCAAAACACCTTTTTTGCAACCTCAAGGGCGTTTTCTCCGCTTATTCGTATTATTGCAACTCCACCCTTACCGTGAGCTGTGGATATTGCGGCAATTGTTTCGTTCAGCATTATTTTTTCTCCACAATAAAGAAATATGGTGAGGTGGGCGAGTTGACTATTTGGAATTTTGATATGCTCATTTCAAATCTTGAAAGAGTGGAAAAGTAATTTTCAAGCATTACTCCTTCCTCGTAGCCCTCGGGATGTCCCGGGTAAACCGCCACCAATAAAATTCCGTCGCAGTCAAGCATTTCAATGGCGCTTGTAACTGCGGGCAGAGTAGTTTCTCGCTTTGTTGTCAATTCCTTGTTTCCGCTACCCGGCAAATAGCCCAGGTTAAACATTCCCGCCTTGATTTTTTCACCGATGTAATTTTTTGCGTTGTGGTGAGAGTCGTGAATTAATGTATAGTTTTTTGGGCAATTTTCCTTTTCCAAAAAAGCAGCGGTTGATGTAAGAGCGCCCTTCTGTATGTCAAAGGCATAAACCTTACCCGTTTCTCCCACAGTCTTTGATAAAAAGCAGGTATCGTGTCCGTTACCCATTGTAAAATCGGCGCATACGTCCCCTGCCTTCAAATGAGATAGAATAAATTGCTTTTGTAATGTTAATAAATCTGTCATTTTAGCTCCTTAGCGGAGTAAGACCCGGTTAAACCACGATTTTATACGGTAAATCTCGTCTTACTCTGTGTTTAAAAAACTTGAAAATTTTTAATTGTCTGCGTTTTTTTGCCTTGATTAAGCCAAGATTTACTCGTCTGAAATTGCGAGCACCAAAAACGCTTATTTTAAGATGATTTTGGCTGAGGCTTGACACAGCCATACTAAGTATTGCAAGGAAAGATTCGGTCATAAGCACTGAAAATAACCGCTTTTGGCGCGGTTCAACCGAGTCTTACTCTGCTATATTTACACGATTTATTATACTATTGGCGCGTGTCTTTGTCAAGTTTATATATTTGTTCTTGACAAAAATAATAGTTAGTGTTAAAATGTATGTGTTTATTTTAGAATTATTATTTTGAAAGGAATTTGACCTATGAAATGGACATCCTTAAATGATTTGAGAGAAAAGTATCTTAGCTTCTTTGAGTCCAAGGGACATTTAAGATTGCCAAGCTTTTCCTTAGTACCTAACAATGATAAATCCTTGCTTCTTATAAACTCAGGTATGGCGCCTATGAAGAAGTTCTTCACAGGTGAGGTAACACCGCCGAGAAGCAGAGTTACCACCTGCCAAAAGTGTATAAGAACACCTGACCTTGAAAGAGTAGGTCATACCGCCCGTCACGGTACATTCTTTGAAATGCTGGGCAACTTCAGCTTTGGCGACTATTTCAAGGAAGAGGCTATTACCTGGGCTTGGGAGTTTCTTACCAAAGCTCTTGAAATTCCCGAAAATCTTCTTTGGCCCTCTATCTACGAAAACGACGAGGAGGCTTACGAGATTTGGACTAAGAAAATAGGCGTTGTGCCTGAGCACGTTGTTCGTCTTGGCAAGGCAGATAACTTCTGGGAGCACGGTAGCGGTCCTTGCGGCCCTTGCTCCGAGATTTATTTCGACAGAGGCGAAAAATACGGCTGCGGCTCTGAAAACTGTAAGCCGGGCTGTGACTGTGACAGATATATGGAAATCTGGAACAACGTATTTACACAGTTTAATAACGACGGTCAAGGCAACTACACAGAGCTTGAGCAGAAGAATATTGATACAGGTATGGGTCTTGAAAGACTTGCTTGTGTTATGCAGGGCGTTGATAATATGTTCGAGGTTGACTCGGTACGTAAAATTATTGACACAGTGTGCGAAATTTCAGGCAAAAAGTACGGTGAAAATGCTAACAACGACATTTCCATCCGTGTTGTTACCGACCATACAAGAAGCGCAACCTTTATGATTTCCGACGGAGTTATTCCTTCTAATGAGGGTCGCGGATACGTTCTTCGCAGAATTATCCGTCGTGCCTGCCGTCACGGAAAGCTCCTTGGCATTAACCACCCATTCTTAGTTGATATGTGTGATGTTGCTATTAAGGAAAGCTGTGATGCTTACCGCGAGCTTGGCGAAAAGGCTGACTACATTAAAAAGGTTCTTTCTCTTGAAGAGGAAAGATTTGATGCAACAATTGATGCAGGTCTTTCTATTCTTGAGGGTCTTGTTTCCGAGGCAAGAAAAAATGGCAAAGCCACCCTTGACGGTGCGGATGCCTTCAAGCTTTATGATACCTTCGGCTTCCCGATTGATTTAACAAGGGAAATTGCCGAGGAAAACGGTCTTACAACCGATATGGAAACCTTTGAGGCTCTTATGAAGGAGCAAAAGCAAAGAGCAAGAGATGCAAGAGCTAATATCAGCGGCTGGAGCGATAAGGCTAAGTCCTTCGACCTTGAAAAAACCGAGTTTGTCGGCTATGGCTCAACAGAGTCAAGCGGCAAGGTTATTGCTATTCTTGACGAGAGCGGAGAAATGGTGGACAGCGTTTCCGAGGGAGAATGCTCTGTAATTCTTGACAAAACAGCCTTCTACGGTGAGGGCGGCGGTCAGGTTGGTGACACAGGCGCTCTTATGGGAGAGGGATGTGAAATTTCCGTTCTTGACACTAAGAAAACAGATGGCGTTTATATACATATGTGTAACGTGGTAAGCGGTAAGGTATCCGTTGGCGATATTCTTAGCGGCAGGGTTGACAAGGCAAGACGTGAGGCTATTATGCGTAACCACTCAGCAGTGCATATGCTCCAGGCAGCATTAAGACATGTGCTTGGCACACACGTTGAGCAGGCAGGCTCTTATGTTGATGAAAGAATAGGCCGCTTTGACTTTACACACTTCGCAGCTCTTACAAAGGAAGAAATTGAAAGAGTTGAGGCTATTGTTAACGCTAACATTTTAATGGGCACACCTATTGATACACTTGAAACAGACATCGATACCGCGCGTAAAAACGGCGCTATGGCTCTCTTTGGTGAGAAGTATGGCAAGGTTGTACGTATGGTTAAAATGGGCGATTTCTCCGTTGAGCTTTGCGGCGGTACTCACCTTGATAATACTGCAAAGGCAGGTATGTTTAAGATAGTTACGGAAATCGGCGTAGCCGCAGGTGTCCGCAGAATAGAGGTTGTAACAGGCTACGGTGTTCTTGAGCTTCTTAACAAGAAGGATGCTCTCATTACCGATACAGCAAGCGAGCTAAGATGTCAGAATGTAAACGATATTGCAAAGAGAGCAAGCTCCTTACAGGACGAGGTAAGAGCCTTGAAGAAGGAAATCGACCAGCTTAACTCCAAAATGGCATCAGGCCGCTTAGACAGCTTGCTTTCAAGCGCTACACGAGTAGGCAGCTTTGTTGTTGTAACAGAGGACCTAAAGGATATGGGCGTTGATGCTGTACGTTCTCTTGGCGACACCATTAAGGACAAGGAGCCAAACGCAGTTGCGGTATTTGCAATTCATTCAGGGGAGAAGCTTAACTTTATCGCTGTATGCGGCAAGGACGCGGTTAAAAATGGCGCACACGCAGGAAACATCCTGCGCGAGGTAAGCGCAGTAACAGGCGGTCGCGGCGGCGGACGTCCTGACAGCGCAATGAGCGGCGGCAAGGAAATTTCCAAAATCCCCGAAGCTCTCGCAATTGTTTCAAGCCTTTTAAACAAATAAAAACAAAACAGGCAATTTGAAAAGCAAATTGCCTGTTTTTTCTTGGTGCCTTTGAGGCGTGGAAATAAACCCCTAGTTCTACTAGGGGAAAAAGAAGCGAGGAGCTACAAAGAGTTTGGGCGAGCTTTACGCAAGCCCATAAAAAAAGAAAGCCTCCCCTGTGTAAGGGGAGGGGGACCACCAATGGTGGTGGAAGGGTTGTAAATCATAAGGCAAACAATCCCTCAGTCACCGTTGGTGACAGCTCC
>JAFTZI010000134.1 GCA_017461055.1 Clostridia bacterium
GTGGTAGTGAATAACACTCGGTGAGTGTTAGAGCCACAATGTGACCGAGCCGCAGCGAGAAAGGTGGCACGCAAAGCGTGACGGATGAGGTGTTTTATAGTTAAACAACTACTCATCCACCGCTAAAGCGGTCCCCCTTCTGCACAAGGCACGCCACAAGGGTGTCTCACAAGAGGAGGCTTTCTTTTGTGCAATTTTACTTTAATGCAACAGTCTCTTTTGTAGATTTATCAGTTAGCGAGGGTTTTATTATCTAAATATGCCATTACCCTTTGAATGTAGTCTAACTTATAGCCGAGAATTTCAAAGGGCGCGCCGCTTTCGCCCGGGATTTCAAGATTGTAAAGCCCTTGGTAGTTAAGCCTTTTCATTTCGCGAATAACGGAAACAAAATCCACACTGCCCCTGCCATATGGCATTAGGTGCTGGTCTGTCTTTTCCTCATTGTCGTCTAAGTGAAGAGCCTTGATATGCTCCCCTGCGCGTCTTATAAATGATACCTGGTCCCTATCTCTTAAATTAAGATGTCCTGTATCAAGGCAAATGCCAAGATTTTTACTGTTAAAATGCTCAATAAAATACATTAGTCCCTCAACGGAATTAACAGCAGGGCTGGTAATAAGATTTTCAAGGCAAATAACAATGTCATTGCCCTTTACATAATCTAAAAGATCGGAAATAGCCTTGATATTTTCCTGCCTTGCAATATCTACGGGCGCTTTTACACCGTTTTCGTCAGCTAAGGGGTCACAATGCAAAACAGCATTTTTTATTCCTATTGCCATAAATAAATCAAGCTGCTTTTTAATAAGCGCTCTGTCCTCGGGCTTGCAAATTTTCGTGTTATAGAAAAACAAATGTCCCTGCAAAACCTCAACACCGACCTTGCGGCAAAATGCTCCAAAGGTCTTACCAACCTCTTTAGGCTCGCCTCTGTTTAATAAAACCTCCGAATGCTCACAGGAAAGCTCACAGTAGTTAAATCCGTGCGCCTTGAACTCACAAACAGCATCCTCGGGAGATAAAGCATAATAATAGCTTGACCAAACACTTAATTTCATAATTTCCTCCAAATTAACGGTTTTTCTAATTATATCACGTTAAATGCCACTATTCAAGACAGAGCGAGCTATTTTTTAACACAGTGGCAGAATTTGTTTTTAATATTGATATCGGTGCGCTTATATGGTAAAATGTAATTATAGTATATATAAGGAGAAACCCTATGCTAAAGAGAAAACTTCTATTATTCTTATATCTTGCTTTAATAGTATTAGCTTTTTTGTCAGCTTGTAATACAGATGTGAATGACGGTACAAGCGAAAATACAGGCTCCTCCGACTTAAATACTGATGCTACCGACGAAAGCAATGGCTCAAATACCGACTTTGATACTGACTCAAGCACAAGCTCAAGCTTTGATATAAGCACAGACTCCGACTTATCCGATGACAACCCTGATAATGAGCAGGAAACAGGTGAATATTTTGTGGCTACAATAATTCAGGATGCAAATGTTGTTTCCTCACCCTATACAGGCGGAGCGTCTGCTTCAGACGAGCTTTTCGGTCTTTACTATGCCACAAGAGTGCCGGGTGGAGCGCCTGTAAATGACGGAACAGGAAAAATATGGCTTACCTTAAAGCCCCTTATGAATACATACATAACCGAGATTATAATAGACGGAGAATATTCCTCGGTTCAAAATGTGGGTATGGATTTATACTGTATCAATGATGTAGGCTCAAGCCTTACAGTAAGCACGCGCACCGCTATTATGAAATCCACTCAAAGCAGTATGCTTAAGGACTATGGCTACGGAATTTCCGAAAACGGCGAATTAACCGTCACCTGGCAACAGGACCACACCGTACCTATTCGCTATGTGGAGATAGGCTACACAAACTCAACAGGCACACACACCGAGTACATAGATGCAGAAAAGGGAAGCCAAACACTTTTCAATATGACGGAAAATAAAATTTATAATGTTTCAATTCGAGCAGTGGGCGAAAAAGCCTTGGGCAGAAGCCTCTCAATCGAATGCTGTTATATGACATCTCCCAAGGATGTAAGCTTTCCGCGAATAGAAATTACAACACAGGACCTTGTATGGCCAAAATGCGACTTTGTTCAGTCACCCGATGGCTGTTGGGGGGCAGGCATTACCAATGCCCTTTATGAGCAATGTGTAATGACCTTATACAATAAAGACAATGAGGTGGTGTACATTTCATCCCAAGGGCAGAGCAATGAGTATAACGGAGCAAAATTGAAAATTCGCGGAAATACAAGCGCCCGTTATGCTTCAAGCGGAAGATACCCGTACAAGCTGAAATTAGACCAAAAATATGATTTGTTAAAGCCCTTAATTGGCAGAAGCGGGGACAAGGAGTATGAGGACAAGGATTGGCTATTGCTCAATTACGGTAATGACGGTTACCGCATTGCAGGAGATGCGATAGCAGACGCGGTTGGCACAGAGTGGTCGCCCGATTATTGTTACGTTGCCCTGTACCTAAACGGAGAATACAGAGGACTTTATGTTTTGTCCGAGGCAGTTGAAGAGGGTGGCGGCACAGGGGATGAGCAGTGGCGAGTAAACGTTGACAACGACGGATTTGTTTTCGAGTGCGACGCTTACTGGTGGAATGAGGACTTAACCTTTAGCACCCCATTGACCGAAAAAACACCAATGCACTTTACCTTTAAATATCCCGACCCCGACAACATCAACGAAAGCTCAGCGGAATATCAATATTTAAGAGATTATTTAATCAGGTTCGAGGAAGCATTAATGAAAAACGATGATTCCTATCTTGAATATATCGACCTTGATTCCTTTGTAAAGTGGCTTCTTGTGTCCGACTATCTATGTATCAACGACGGTGGCGGCTGCAACCTTTTCCTTTATAAAAAGGACTCCACAGACGAAACAAAAATATGTATGGGTCCTAACTGGGACTTTGACTCCTATATGGGAAGCGTGGACGGCTTAGCCACAATTCGCTTGAAATGGGACGGCGGCCCCTTCTATTATCAATATTTGATAGAAAAGCCATCCTTCCAAAAGCGATATAAGGAGCTGTTCGAGCAAACCTATAATAACCTATTGCCATATATAAATGAAGCATTTGCTCACATTGATGTAGAAGCACATTCAAAGCTTTTGTCATACGATTATGCCCGCTTTGGAACATCAACAAAATCCCTATTAACAAGAAGAGACACCTTTATAAGCTGGCTTGATGCGCATCTTGCTTGGATGCAAACGCAATTTAAATAAAACACATAAGGAGGCACATATGGTTTTTCCATGGAAAACAAGGGGCATTGTGTTAACCGCCCCGCTTACACACGAGCTTGACGATGTAATAAAATTTATTGACGAATATTTGGCACCCCGTGGCTTTAATATGCTTGTAATGCAGGTGAGATACCGTTATCAGTTCAAAAGGCATCCCGAGGTGTGGGGCTATGACCCGCTATCCCTTGACGATGTTAAAAGGCTTGTGGCGGTATGCAGAAAAAACAACATAAAATTAGTCCCTAAAATGAACCTTATAGGACATCAGTCAGGCTTTCCAAATGAGCCAACAGACGGAATACTCCACGGACATAACGACACTGTGGGCGATATTCGTGACGGACTTTTGCGTGCTTATCCCGATTTTGATGAGCAACAGGGCGAAAAGGAAATTAATTATGCTCGCAGCATATGCTTAAGCAGCAAGGCAGCAAAAATTGTGGTTTTGGAGCTTATAGATGAATTAATGGACGCATTTGAGGCAGACACAATTCATATAGGCTGTGACGAGGCGTTTAATGTGGGAATTTGTCCGAAATGCCGACAAAAACCTAAGGGCGAGCTTATAGGAGCTTGGATTAATGACATAAACGACCACGTAAAAAAGCGAAACGGAAAGGTTCTTATGTGGGGAGACAGGCTTTTGTCTGCCATTGAAACAGGCTACGACCGTTGGGAGTCCTGTGATAGCGACAGCCACAGCGCCCTTGACATTTTATCAAGAGATATTGTAATATGCGATTGGCATTACAATAAATACGACAGCTATAAATCGGTAGACATATTTGCACACGCAGGCTTTAAAATAATGATAAGTCCTTGGAGAGATAAGGAAAGCCTGGAAGCGTTTGTTTCTTATGCAAAATCTCACGACAAAGGACATATAAACGGAATTTTAATGACAACCTGGTGTGGCTCGGGCGACCTTGCAAAAAGGCTTTTATACGGAGCAGGTGGCAAATGGTGTCACACAGAGCAAATAGCGTCTACTATTAATGATATTTTTGGCGCGGAATAAAGGAGAGCATTATGAAATTATCTGCAAATTCAATAAAAAAGCTAATTAAGGGCGCTTGCTACTATGAGGTAAACAGAGGGTATTTGATTTCTTATAAATACTGTAAAAATCAGCTTGATTTAATGAATAAGGAGGGCTATGACGAGTTTTGGCGCGACAGAGGAAGCTTTTCCGCAGGAATCAGACTTGAAATGAAAACCGACTCCGATTTTATTTCCTTTGATTATAGGAGCTGGGGCACTTGCCTGTGGGAAAGAAGCAATTCTCTTGATATATGGGTCAACGGAGTACTGTTTTCTGTTTTGCACCTAAGGGAAAGCTGTGGCAATGTGCGCATAAACCTGCCCTTTGGAGAAAAAAGAGTAAGCATTTACTTCCCAAGCGACAGCCAATTTTCCGTAAAGAATTTGACTATTGAAGGAAGCTATAAATCCGTAAAGGACAAGGGACAAAGAGTGCTTGTAATAGGCGACTCCATTACACAGGGCTACGGTCCTATGCTTTCAAGCGGCTCTTACTTTAACGAGCTTCAGCGCTTAACGGGCTACAATATGTTAAACCAAGGCATAGGCGGCTATCGCTGTGAGCCACAGGACCTTATGTATGTTGAGGGCTTTGAGCCTGACAAAATAGTAACCTTCTTAGGCACAAATTGGTATGACGCACCCGACCAATACGATTATGAAAAAGCTACAATTGACTTTTATAAAAGGCTGACGGAAATGTACCCGAATAAGCAAATTTTATCAATATCTCCCATTTGGAGAGGGGATGACGGACTTGATTTGGAAAGATTTATGTGGTGCATTGGTATTGTAAAAAGAGAGTGCAAAAAATACTCCAATATAACACTCATTGACGGATTTACTCTTGTGCCCAACGTAGAGGACTGCTATTGCGATAAATTACATCCAAACGAGTACGGATGTCTTTTGCTTGCGCAAAATTTGTATAAGGAAATGAAAAGGGTTAAATTTTAGACCGAAAATTCACAAAAACAGGCGGTATTGATATGGAAAATAACAATGTAAAAAAGATGCATATGATATGCAATGCGCATATTGACCCAATATGGCAATGGGACTGGCCCGAGGGGGTAAGCGCAACCCTTTCTACCTTTTACACCGCAGCCAAGCTTTGTGACGAATTTGATTACATATTCTGTCACAACGAGGTAACGGTATATAAGTATGTAGAGGAATACGCCCCCGAGCTTTTTGCCAAAATACAGGAGCTTGTAAAGGCAGGCAAATGGCATATAATGGGTGGATGGTATCTCCAGCCCGACTGCAATATGCCTTGTGGTGAAAGCTTTGTGCGTCAAATAAGAGAGGGCGAGCGATATTTTAAGGAAAAATTCGGTGTTAAGCCAACAACTGCCATAAACCTTGACCCCTTCGGTCATACTGTGGGACTTGTTCAAATAGTTAAAAAATGCGGTCAGGACAGCTATTTGTTTGTTCGACCCTTTAAGTACGAAATGACACTTCCCTGCGAGCAATTTATTTGGCGTGGCTTAGACGGTAGCGAAATAAAGGCTACGCGCATGTGCAGCTACGGCTCAGGCTTAGGTAAAAGCGCCAAGGTAATTCGTGACAGAGCCAACATTCAAGATTTTAAGGTAGGCGCTATTTTGTGGGGCGTGGGCAATCACGGCGGTGGACCCTCACGTAAGGATTTGGCTGACATAAAGGAGCAGATTTTGCCCGACACAGAGGTAAAATATGTTCATTCAACCCCCGAAAATTTCTTTGCTGAAATTACACCTACCGAGGCAGTTGAGCATTCCTTAAGAATTTCCATGCCCGGCTGTTATACCTCTATGTACCGTGTGAAAAAGCTACACGCACAGCTTGAAAATGAAATATCAATGGCTGAAAAAATAGCCTCTGTGGCATACGGTAAGGGCTTACTTAAGGATTATCCCGAAAATGAAATAAGGGTAGCGGTAGAGGACCTATTAAACGCAGAATTTCACGACGTTTTACCCGGAACCTCGGTACAGTGCGGAGAGGATGCGGGACTAAGATATCTTAACCACGGTATGCTTGAGGCTGAAAGAGTAAAAATTAAAGCATATTTTGCGCTTTCCAAGGAGCAAAAGCCTGCTAACAATGGCGAATTTCCCGTGGTAGTATTCAACCCACATCCATACGAGCTTTGCGACAATGTAGAGTGTGAATTTACTCTTGCTGACCAGAACTGGAGTCAGGAAACTTCCTCTTGTATTAAGATTGTGGACTGTGACGGAAACACCGTTCCTTATCAGATAGTCAAGGAGGATAGCAACCTTAATCTTGACTGGAGAAAGCGCATTATCTTTGAGGCAAGGCTTAAGCCAATGGAGCTTGCGCGTTATAGCGTGTATGTTGATTTTGTTCCCGCGGAGCAAGCAAAAAGGGAAGAAGCATTTGTATTCGAAAATGGCAGAAAGCACGTGGAAATAGATAAAGCCACAGGACTTTTAACCTCATACAAAATAGACGGAGTCGAGTATATAGGCAAGGACTTTGGCTTGTGCCTCTTTGATGATAATGCTGACCCTTGGGGAATGAGCAGAGAACAGCTAAAGCGAATGGGTACAAACGAAAGGAAGTTTTCCTCGTCCCAAAAGCCAAGCGGAGTTTTTGAGGGAATGAAAACCGTTCAGGTTGTTGAAAACGGAGAAATTTACTTAGGAATTGAAGCGTTCTTTGAATGTGACAGCACCCGAGCAAGAATACTTTATAAGATTTACAAAAACAACGACGACATAGATATAGACGTTAATTTGTATATGGGAGATATAAACAAAATAGTTAAGCTAAAGCTCCCAATAACCGTATCGGGCAATCTTATAGGACAAACCGCATTTGGTACAGACACCCTGTTTTGCGACGGACGTGAGAATGTAGCTCACCGATTTGTGGCAGTTGACTCGGAGAATGGCTGTGTTGCGTTACTCAATAAGGACGTTTACGGAAGCCACTATGAAAACAATTGCCTGTATATGTCACTTGCAAGAGGAGTAACCTACTGCGCACACCCAATAGGCGAAAGAGAGCTTATTCCGTTAGATAGGTTTACCAAAAAAATCGACCAAGGCGAGAGCAATTATTCCTTTAGGCTGACAGTTACCAAGCGCGACTTGCTTGAAAGAAAAGCACAGGAATTTGTTCAAAGACCGTATGCCCTTAACATTTTCCCTGTTGCAAGCGATGTAGCGGACAGTAAAAGCTTAGATGTGTCAATCGGCGGTGATATAATATCAATGCCCACCGTTAAGAAAATGTGCGACAAGGATGCGTTAATATTCCGCCTGCTTAACAATACGCCAAATAGCGTGGACTCATACATTAAGGTTAGCGGCAAATTTTTGAATTTAACCTTCGGCAAATACGAGGTTAAAACCGTCGTTTACGAAAACGGAAGCCTTGTAGAATCCTATGAGCTATTAATTTAACATAAAAAGGGAGCCTTGCTCCCTTTTTAATTTGTATCTTGGCAAAATGCTGTCTATGGTGTATAATGCAAATATAAAGATACATAAATGGGAGAAGCATATTTAATTTACGACAGACACACAGTCGACCTGCAATTAGGAGATAAAACAGGGGCTTGCAGGGAAGCGGATGCTTATATGTTGTTAAATTAAGTGACAATTATTTGTCATTTACCGACACATACAAAAGAATAGAAAGCGCCGCTTGGAGAGAAGCGCCGGCAGTCACCTATAAAAATGGCTACTATTTCATAGTAACCTCAGGCCTTACAGGCTGGGACACTAATCAAGCAAAAGCCTTCAGAACAAAAAGCCTGCTTGATAATTGGGAGGAAATTGGCGACCCCTGTGTGGATGATTACACCCATACCACCTTTAACACCCAAAGCACTAACATATTTTCCCTTGTGGGAACAGATATGGAAATTTTAATGCTGGAGCGACACAACACCGCAAATTTTGAAAAAAGCTCATACATATGGCTGCCCATCAAATTCAATGATGACAACACAATTTCCTTGCATTATCTATAGGAATGGCTAAAGAAATAGCTTTGATCTTTAAAAATGTTGACAAGTCTAAGAAAATAAGGTATAATATTATTGAAGAAGCAGTAATACTGTTTTAAAATTTTCAGAGCAAAGGAGAAGAAAAATGAAAATCAAATTAATTTTATCACTAATGTTGGCTTTAATTTTGACATTATCATTTGTATCCTGCGCGGACAGAGTTACAAGAGACGAGGCAAAGGACCAAGTAAACAGCCTTTTAAATGCAGTTGAAGAGTCTGATTTTGACAATGCCGCCAAGCTTTTGCACCCAAACAGAGAATTTGACATTGAAGGCTTGTTCACAAGAGCCGAAACGGAATACAGCGTAGATTTCCAAAGCGGCATCGAAATTAAAAGATATACGGGCTTTTCAAGCGCGCTGTACGAAAGCGAGGTTGACGGAAGCGAATACGAGCTTGAAATGGACATTACAGTAAGCGGCAGAGTGCTTGAATTAACTGTTGACATTGTAAGAAACGACAGTGGCTTTGGCATATACGAAATTGATATTGACGACTAAAAGCACCATACAAAAAAATCACACTTGTAAAAGTGTGATTTTTTTGTATTAAGCTTGTACGGTCTTGCAAACGTCAACCCATTTTTCATATTTCGTTATTGCTTCAAGCTTTTCCGGAGTCAGCTTAATTGCGCTGTTAGAGCTGCCGCAGGCGGGGTAAATTGTTTCGTGGTTTTTTAAGGAAACATCTAAATATATCTTAACTCCCTCATTTACTCCAAAGGGGCAAACACCGCCAACTGCGTGACCTATAAGCTCTTCAACCGACTCAAAGGCTAACATTTTCGCCTTGGTGGAAAATTCCGCCTTGAATTTGCTATTGTCAACCTTGGAATCCCCCGAGGCAACAATTAAAATTGGCGTATCTCCCACCATAAATGACAGAGTTTTTGCGATTTCCGCCTCTTGACAGTTAAGAGCTTGCGCCGCCATTGCAACAGTAGCAGAGGAAACGTCAAATTCCATAATGTCCCCGTCTAATCCATATTCTCTTAAATAAGTTCTTGCTCTTTCTATTGACATAAAAATCTCCTTATTGTAGCTTTTATATAAATTTTTCCTTGTGGTTCGGGAATTTATCCGAAATGTCCTTTTCCGATGCGACAAAATCAATATCGTTAAGCGTACACAGAGTGTTAAGCTGGGGTGCGCCTATTTTTTGCGAGTTCAAAAGCAAAACGGATTTTTTTGAGCATTCAATCATAGTTTTGCTTATTTGATTTTCATCAATGGAGTTATCTGTAAGTCTGCCATCGGGCATTAGTGAGGAAACAGAGAAAAAGCAAATGTCAGCATTGAATTTTCTTATAAATTCCTCTGCAAAGGAGCCAATGTAGCCAAAGGAGCTTTTGGATGCTTCACCACCTGACACAAAGGTTTTAACTCCCGTTTTCGCAGAAATGAGGGAAGCCTTTGCGCTGTTGGTAATGAGAATAATAGATTTTTTTGCACTTAAAAGCTTTATAAGCTGCAAGCCGGTTGATGAAGCGTCTATCATAACGGTGTCACCGTCGTTTATTAAATCAAGGCATTTTCGTGCAATGATATCCTTTTCGTAAACAAATTCCTTTTCGCGAAGCTCTTGAGGGGTGCTTTCCCAAGGAAGACTGCTTAAAAATGCGCCGCCGTGTGTTCGTATAATTTTGCCCGACTCGGAAAGCGCCTTTAAATCTCTGCGTATTGTAGGGCCGCTGACAAAGAATTTTGCGCAAAGCTCTTCAATGGTAGCCTCACGGTTTTGACTCAAATATTCAAGTATGCTGTTTTCTCTATCCTTAAATGACATTTTGACCTCTTTATTATAATAAATGATTATATAATAGGAAATTTTAATCACAAA
>JAFTZI010000135.1 GCA_017461055.1 Clostridia bacterium
ACGTAAAACTAATTTGTCATTCTGAACGAAGTGATTACGCAGTATGCCTTGTGCAAGAATCTTCTTTGACTTGAACAATTATTGATTGGCGCAATCCTATCAAAGATCCATTCGCTACGCTCAGGATGACAGGTAATTGTAGGGGCGATTCACGAATCGACCGAAAATCAATCACGAATTTATTCGTGCATATCATCACGCAATTTTGCGTGTATATCATCAATGCGTTAAGCATTGTATATCATCAACACGTATGTGTTGTATAACTTTCCCCAAGACCCGATTAAAATGCAAAAAAGGAACAGGCGTTAACCGTCTGTTCCTTTTTATGAATGAAATGTGCTATGCGCTTGAATGATTTCTTTGCAATTTTGAAATTATTTGTCACTCTAAATTGAGTTCAATCGGGGCTGGCGGCTAAGTGCTTTGTTATTTCCGTAAAGAATTCTTGACTCCAAAGGTCGAGCTTTGTTTTGTCTTTAACAAAAGGCAGAACGTCCTGTCTTGCTTGCGTAAAATCCATATTTGCAAATCTTTCATAGAGCAGACCCTTTAGATTGTCAATGGTTAAGCTATAGCTTTCTTCAATGAACCTTGACTGAACAAGCCTTGCTTTGAGGTTTTCAAGGTTTACTCCGGCTCCCATTGATAAGAAAAATACATAATCGTAAAAATCTCTGCCCTTAACCCTTGATTTCCAATTTCTACATAAACAAGCGTGTATTTTTCCTGCGAAAAGAGAAGACATATCATAGAGCCTTACTTGATATGGAGACGGCAACAATCCGAATTTTGTTTCATAGGTTGCTCCTACAGGCGGATTTGTGTCTATTTCAAATTTTATTTTGATAACCTCGTCTCTGTTTATGATATTTGCATCGCTTGAGGAATCGTAAAATGTTAAAATATGCTCTCTTGTGTTACCCTTTAAAAAAGCAGATTTTACATCTGAATCAAGAGATTTTTCTTTTTCTGCTACACTAAAATTTAAGCCCAATGATTTTGTTTCGTTTTCAATGTAAGAAAAGAACTTTTTTAAATCAAAATCTGTGTTTGGCGAAATCAATGAAAAATCCAAGTCCTCGCTAAATCTGTCAAGACCGTAAAAAATTCTCAAAGCGGTGCCACCGTAGAAGGCTGCTTCCTTGAAAAAACCGCCACGCGAAAGACCGCAAAGAACGATTTCCTGCACGATTTCCTTGATAGCGTTTTTCTTGTCCTCTAAGCTGTTGATTTGATATTTAGATAGCATTTGGTTCAAGACTTGCTGCATATTATTTTCCCTCCTTTAAGAGCTTTACAAGTAAATTCAAGTTTGTAGAACGGTACAGGGGCGCAATTTTCAATATATCTTCCTTGTTTAATGCGTTAAAGGCGTCCTTGTCTATTCTTAAATCCTCAAAAAGCAATTCCTTTAAGGCTTTAAGGCTTCTTACAGGAGAAATAGTGTAAAGCTTGTCACAAAGAGCCTTTTCGGCACTTGCTATTTGATAAGAATAGCTTCCTTCTGTAAGGACAAGCACACCTAAGCTGAACACCTCACTCGGTACATCTCTGTAAATGAAAGTTCCAAAATGATTAGTGTACATTTTTACCCTTCTTTTGTTAAAGGTGGCACAGGTAAAGGTGTTATATACAGCTTCCGGAATTAGCCCTTGAGCATATAAAGCATAGTCAAAGGATAAGTATGAGGGACCGTATATAAATTGAGCCAATCTTGACCCGTGTGTGTTAGCATCCGTTTCATATATGCCCTTAACCAAAGGAAACAGCAGCCCCTTTTTTACATCACGGGAAATTCTTCCGATGGGGTCGGAAAGATATGAGTAATGCTCCTTTAATTGCTGAACTGTAATTATCATTTTTCCTCCAATGGTAAAAAATAACATTTTTGTGAGAAAATAACCGTTTGAAATGCGTTTTATCTCCAGATAATTGTATTATATCACATTGTTTGGAGAAAATCAACAAAAAATAAAAATTAACTTAGCTTGTGGAAATTTAATTTAATATGCTACTCCCGTATTGATTTTATAATATTGGTGTGCTAAAATGGTATATAGTATCGAAATGTGTCGAAGGAGAGGACTAATGAACAAGGACTACAATGTTTTTATATGCTATCGCGGTGAGGGAGCTATGCTTGCCGCCAATATTTATTCTGACTTAAGCGCTTATTCCAAAAATAAGCTTAAGCTATTTTATGCGCCTAAGTGCATCAAGCACGGTGATAACTTTATGACTATTTGCAAGGAAGTTGCAAGTCGAGTTTCGCTTATGATGATGATTCTTACTCCTAAGTTCTTTTCTCTTTGCTCTAACCCGGATGATGTGGTTGTGCAGGAATTAAGGAGCGCGCTTTCTAACCCTACCTGTACCTTTTTGCCGATTATGACTCCCGGCTTTGAATACGATAACGACGCACTTGAAGAATTCTTTACAGAGCAGGAAATTGACAGAATAAAGCACATCAGCGCAATCAAATACAGCGACGTATATTCCTTTAATTCCACCGAAATGCTTCTTCCTATCTTAAAGGACAAGGTTGGTGTTTCCGATTATGATGAAATTATTGAGGATGAGTTAAGAAAAAAGCAGGAAAGAACAAAGAAGCGTATTCATATTCAAAACGATAACAAGACAGGCTTTTTCAGTCAGCAGAACAAAACCGAGGCTAAGCGTCTTGATATTCAGCAAAGAATGCTTTATGAATTTGATATGCCTGTTTACGAAAAGTATCTTGAGGGCAAGAGTGGATTAAACGTGCTTGACATCGGCTGCGGAAACGGTAAGGCTCTTATGAAAAGGCTTGGAAACAGAGCAGAGGTTGACAAAATTATCGGTGTTGAATTTGACCAAACCTTTGTTGACAAGGCAAAGGCTGATTATGAGGGCACAAAGGCAAGCTTTTATCAAATGGATGCAGAGGACGAGGATTTCTTAGATAACTTAAGAGATATTATGGACGAAAACGGTATAGATGGCTTTGATTTTATTAATATTCTTGCAGTTATGTCCCACCTAAAGTCCCCATATCACGTATTAAAAACCGTGCGCAGAGTATGTAACAAGGGCGCTACCATATTTATTCGTAACATTGATGACGGTCTTAACTTTGTTTACCCTGATGAAAAGCTTATGTTTGAGCGCTCCTTTAATATGATAGCCAAGTGCGACACAACAGGCTATCGCTATTCGGGACGCGAGCTTTTCACCCTGCTTCACCGCTCGGGCTATAAGGACATAATTTACGAAAAAATGGGAATAAACTCTGCTCAAATGGATTATTCGGAAAAGGAAGCCTTTTTTGAAACTATATTCCTGTTTTTGAAAAACAGCATAAACGTAACCGCAAACAACAACCCCTATAACCAAGAAATTTTAGTGGAAAAGGAATGGCTTGACGAGCATTTTGAGGAGCTTGAGGAGCAGTTCTTGTCAACGGATTCCTTTGCAAACTTCGGATTTTTAATAGTTGTTGCCAAGGTGTAAGGAGAAAATATGAAAATAGATACAACAAAAATCACCTATAAGCCTCTTGGAATAGACTCAATTCCCGCCCTTTTGGAAATGCAAGAGGAAACCTTTGAATATGCAAAGGACGTAAACCCCGATTTTTTAAGACGCAACACCTATGACACATTGGCTGTTTGCTTTGAGGAGCCAAGCCTTGTTTTAGGCGCGTATTATGAAAATGAGCTTATTGCCTTCGGCATTTTGTACGTTGCAGGCAAAACCGACGAAAACTTGGCAAAGGATATAGACTTTGTAAGCGACGTTACCACCAATGCAAATGTAAAGCTTACAATCGTCCGTCCCAATTATCGCGGCAATGGACTACAAGCATCAATAATAACCAAGCTTGAGGAGCACGCAGTGGCATGCGGCTTTGAGTACCTTTCCTCAACCGTTTCCCCATTTAATCCTTGGTCACAGGCAAACCTTAAAAAGTGCAACTTCACCGTACATAAAATTCTCAAAAAATACGGCGGGCTTGAAAGAATTTTGTTTGTTAAGAAAATTTAACAACACCAAAAGGTAGAAAAATGAAAAAAAGACTTTTATTAATTGCTTTATTTGTGCTTACATTATGCCTTTGTTTTGCATTTGCATCATGTGACGCACAACCCTTGACCTTCAAATTATACGGAGATAGCTACGCAGTAGTAAATTGTTTCGGCAATGCCACAAGCGTTGTTATTCCAAGTGCATATAGGGACAAGCCTGTAACAAGCATAGGTGAAAATGCGTTTTCGGGTTGTGACAGACTTACAAGTATAGAAATACCAAACAGTGTAACAAGCATAGGCGAACATGCGTTTGATGGTTGCGCCAGCCTTACAAGTATAGTGATACCTGATAGTGTAACAAGCATAGGCGCAGGGGCGTTTTATGGTTGTGAAGTACTTGAAAGCATAACTATCGGAGATAGCGTAACAAGTATAGGCAAAAATGCGTTTGAAGAATGCTTCGGCCTCATAAATATAGAAATATCCAGCAGTGTAACAAGCATAGGCGAAAATGCGTTTGATGGTTGCTACAGCCTAAAATACAATAAATACGAAAACGGATTGTATTTAGGAAATAATGAAAATCCGTATGTGATACTAATTAAGGTAAAGGACAAAAATATAAAATCCTTTGAAATAAACAAAAATACAAAAGTTATATGCAGTGCGTTTGAAAATTGCACCAGCCTTACAAGTATAGAAATACCAAGTGGCGTAACAAGCATAGGCGGAGATGCATTTCGTGATTGCACCAACCTTGCAAGTATAGAAATACCAAATAGTGTAACAAGCATAGGCGAATGGGCGTTTTATGGTTGCACTAACCTTACAAGTATAAAAATACCAAATAGCGTAACAAGTATAGGCAAAGATGCGTTTCGTGATTGCACCAGCCTTGCAAGTATAAATATACCAAACGGTGTGACAAGCGTAGGCGATGGCGCGTTTGAAAATTGCACCAGCCTTGCAAGTATAAATATACCAAGAGGTGTGACAAGCATAGGCGATGGAGCGTTTCATGGTTGCGACAGCCTTACAAGTATAGAAATACCAAATAGCGTAACAAGAATAGGCTATAGTGTGTTTTATAGTTGCGACAGCCTTACAAGTGTAACAATACCTGATAGTGTAACAAGCGTAGGTAACGGTGCATTTGCATTTTGCGAAAGCCTTACGAGTATAATTATACCAAATAGCGTAATAGAAATGAGCAATTTTGCGTTTGATGGTTGCCCCAATCTTACAATATATTGTGAGGCAGAAAAAAAGCCAAGTGGATGGAATAGATATTGGAACCATTTAAATTCTCCCTATTCAACATACTGTCCTGTTGAATGGGGCTATAAGCAAGACAACTAAGGTTGCCTTGCAGTGAAATCGAGGCTTTGCCTCGGTGATATCTGCAAACGCAGATGATATCGTTATCACGATGATATCTTTGCTAAAGCAATGGTGAAAAGTTACAAAAACAAAAAGCGGACGACCATTGGTCGTCCGTTTGATTTGTGTTTGTTGTTTATTTTTAAACGGGAGAACGATGTTCTCCCCTAACAATAGAATTTGAAATTTTATCGTAGGGGCTATTCACGAATAGCCCGTTTTGTTTGTTGGTATTTTTTTACGGGTCGCCGAGGTTCCAATACACACAAAGGTGTGATGCCATACATTCCTTGAATGATTCCATACGTTCTAAGAACGATTCCATTCACACCAAGGTGTGATTCCATACACGCAAAAAGCGTGATTGATTTTCGGTCGATTCGTGAATCGCCCCTACAAATTAGGTTTCAC
>JAFTZI010000136.1 GCA_017461055.1 Clostridia bacterium
ATACAAAAAATCTACATAGATTTTCACCCATATAGCCTTTTAGTATGCATTGACCATTAGTCGTCCGTTTTTTTCATTTTTAGCTTATCACTTTTGCTTTAGCAAAAATTTCACGTTGCGTAAGCAACATTTCACTCGACCTTGGTCGAATTTCACCGAGGCAAAGCCTCGATTTCACTGCAAGTCAACCTTGTGTAGACTTGCCTGTCATCCTGAGCGTAGCGAATGGATCTTTGATAAGCTTGCACCAATCAAGCCTTGACCCAAGTCAAAGCAGATTCTTGCACAAGGCATACTGCGTAATCGCTTTGCTCAGAATGACAGATTAGTTTGCGTTTCCTCTATTGCCACTATAATTTTTTGTTTTTGTTACTTATCTCTTTTGCAACTCTGTTGCAAAAATATCACTTGCGAAGCAAATATCACTGTGCTTTGGCACGATATCACCGAGCCTAAGGCTCGATATCACTGCAAAAAAAGCAAGGCAACCTTGCGTTGACTTGCTTTATTTGCTTATTTGTGCTACGCGCGGATTTCCACCGTAGTCGTAGAGGATTTGGTAAGATTTTATTGACCCTGTGTTGATTTTTTCGGTTAAAAGTGCGTCCATTTGCTCCTTTTGGTCGTAGCCGAATTCTATGAGCATTTGTCCGTTTTCCTTTAAGTAGGAAAGACCGTCGCCTACCAAAAATTTGATAATGTCAAGTCCGTCGCTTCCGCCGTCAAGGGCTAAGGACGGTTCTTTTTTTACCTCGTCGGAGAGGCTATCAATGTCCCTTGTGGGAATGTAGGGTGGGTTAGACACAATTAAATCGTACCTTTTATTTGGCATATCGCATCTTATATCGCCCAAAACAAGCTGACAGCTATTCAAAAGTCCGTGCCTTTGGGCGTTTTTCCTTGCCATTTCCAAGGCATTTTCGGAAATGTCCATTAAGGTCATTGAGGTCGGGTGCGCATACATCATAATTGACAAGCCGATACAGCCGCTTCCTGTACATAAATCAGCCACGTCCCCGCCTTTTTTTAAAATTTCAATGGCTTTTTCCACCAAAATTTCCGTATCTGCTCTTGGTATTAGGCAGCTTGGAGAAACGAAAAATTCCTTTCCCATAAACTCCCATTCTCCTAAAATGTACTGTAAGGGAATATGCTCTTTTCTCTTTTCAATCAGGCTGTCAAGCTCAGGTGAGGAAAAATCCTTACTCGGATTTGCAAGCTGTGCGGCATAGCCAACATTAAACAGCTTTTCTATTATTATTCTTGCCTCAGTCTCGGGGCTTTGTACCCCGTAGGCTGAAAGCTTATGGCAAAGCTCCTTGAATTTCATTACATAAGCTCACAAACAAGCTGAGCATATTCGCTTGGATTTTCAATGTCAAGACCGTTAATAAGTCTTGCTTGCGCATAAAGGATTTTTGCGTACTTACCAAGCTTTTCCTTATCGTTTATGAATAAAAGCTTCAGCTTTGACAAAATTTCGTGATTCATATTGATTTCAAGAACCGTCTGCGCCTTAATCATTGACTTGTCAGCGCCCGGCATCTTGGAAAGCACCTTTTCCATTTCAATTGACATTTCTCCCTGTGTGCTTAAGGAAACAGGATGAGAGCCTAAATCGTTGGTCAGCTTTACAGAGGAAACATCCTTGATTGCTTCCTTCATATAGTCAAGCATTTCCTTATTCTTTTCGTTTTCGGTTTCCTTTGTTGCCTTTTCCTCGTCACTTGTTAAATCAAGCGCGTCAGCGCATACGTTTTTAAATGACTTTTCCTCGTAATCGCCAAGCATTTTTATGGCAAATTCATCCACGTCCTCGGTCAAAAGCAATATTTCGTAGCCCTTTTCAACAACCGCCTCTACCTGTGGGAGCATTAAAATCTTGTCGGCAGTTTCACCGCAGGCGTAGTAAATTTCCTTTTGCCCATCCTTCATATTGGCAATGTATTCCTTAAAGGAAACAAGCTTTCTTTCCTTTGAGGACACGAACATAATAAGGTCCTTTAAATTTTCCTTGTTCGCTCCATAGCCCTCATACATACCGTACTTAATCTGCGCGCCAAAGGCTGCCCAGAATTTTTCATATTTTTCACGGTCGTTTTCCTGCATTTTTGCAAGCTCGTTTTTAATCTTCTTTTCAATCGCCTTAGCTATAACCTTAAGCTGTCTGTCGTGCTGAAGGGTTTCTCTTGAAATGTTAAGGGTTAAATCCGCGCTGTCAACCACACCGCGCACAAAGCTGAAGTAGTCGGGCAAAAGCTCCTTACATTTTTCTGTTATCATAACTCCGCTTGAATAAAGCTCCAAGCCCTTTTCAAAGGTCTTTGAATAATAATCAAAGGGGGCGTGAGCAGGAATAAACAAAAGCGCTTCAAAGCTTGTAAGACCCTCTGATTTTTGTGAAATAACCTTTAAGGGAGCTTCAAAATCATAATATTTGTCCTTATAAAAGCCTGCGTATTCCTCCTCGGTTACCTCGGATTGAGATTTTTTCCAAAGGGGCTTTTGGCTGTTTAAGGTTTCGTTTTCAACGTAGTCCTCGTACTCGTCTGTGCTTCCCTCCTTTAATCTCTGATGGGTAACATCCATCTTAATCGGGTAGCTTATATAGTCGGAGTACTTTTTAATTAATGCGCGTATTCTGTACTCGCTCAGATATTCGCTGTACTTTTCCTCGCCCTCATCGTCCTTTAGAGTTAAGGTGATTTCCGTACCGTTTGTGGCCTTTTCCGCTTCCTCTACGGTATAACCGTCAACACCCTCGCTTTCCCATCTGTATGCTGTGTCACTGCCGTATGCCAAGCTTAACACGCTTACCTTCTTACATACCATAAACGAGGAGTAAAAGCCAACGCCGAACTGACCTATAATGTCAACATCCTTTTGCTCCGTGTTTTCCTTTTTAAATTCAAAGGAGCCGCTTTTTGCAATAGTGCCAAGGTTGTTTTCAAGCTCATCCTTAGTCATACCGCAGCCATTGTCGCTAATTACAATCTGACCCTTGTCCTTGTTTATTTTAATGTCGATTTTATAATCGCTTCTTTTAAGTGTTACGCTATCGTCCGTCAAGGAGCGATAATAAAGCTTATCAATAGCGTCGCTGGCGTTGGAAATAATCTCTCTTAAGAAAATTTCCTTGTTTGTGTAAATTGAGTTAATCATCATATCAAGGAGCTTTTGGCTCTCGGTTTTAAATTGCTTTTTTCTCATTTTCTGTTACCTCGCAATACAATTTTAGCACTCTTTGTGTAAGACTGCTAAAATAATTATAGCACTAAAAAACAAAATGTCAATAAGCTTAACATTTTTTTCACAAAAAGATTTGTAAAAGATTAGCAAATGTTAATTTTCCGTTGCAATTTATAATAAAATAATGTACAATGAAATTAGAAATTGGAAAAATTTCAAAAAAAGAAGGAGAAACCATATGAAAACAACCTTTAAAGCAATGTCTAAGGTAGTTTTAATTCTCGCATTTGTTATGCTTGCGCTTTTTGTGATAACAGGCTGCGGCAAGTGTGAAAATCATACCTGGGACGCAGGCTCGGTTAAAACAGCGGCAACCTGTGAGGCAGACGGTACAATGCTTTACACCTGTAAGGATTGCGGCGAAACCAAAACCGAGACAATCAAGGCTTCACATAACTATGTAAAAAATGTTATTGAGCCAAGCTGTACAGTAGACGGTATGACCGTTTATACCTGTACATTATGTAAAAACTCATACAATGAAAATGTTGTAAAGGCGCAACACAGCTATGTTATAACCAACACCGACGCAACCTGTACAACTCCCGGCGAAACACGCAAGGAATGCTCCAAGTGCGGAGATACACAAGTTGAGACTGTTCTTTCACAGCACAATTATGTTAAGACCTCAACCGAGGCTACCTGCACAAAGGACGGTATTGATACCTTTACCTGCTCTTCTTGTAATGACAGCTACCGTGTAATTTCTGCCCGTAGCACAGGCCACGTAACAGAGGGCTGTGAGTGGGTAGTAAGCACCGAGGATGGCGATGAAATGTGCCAATACCTACACATTGAAACAGCAATTTGTAAATCTTGCGGCGAGGAGGTTTTTGTAACTGAGGAATTTTACAAGCACAGCTACAAAACCACAATCACAACAAGCGCAACCTGTCAGACAGCGGGCTTAAAGTACCTTGAATGCTCCGATTGCGGCGACTGCTATGAGGAAGAATTTACCGACCTTAATGCTCATAACTGGGACGAGGGTACTGTAAACGGTAATTTAACCGCATACGCTTGTACAAACTCTGGCTGTAATGAAAGTAAAGAGGTATTCTCAGCTAAGACAGAAACAGTTGCAACCGTTCCGTCAGATGCTCTTCAGAGCGCAGGCGAGGTTGAATTGCTTGACGCAAACGTAAAGCTTGACAAGGACGTTTTAGACCAGCTTGGCGGTGTGGATGTTACTATTTCGGCAAACACCCTTGGCGACAAGGAATTAAACGATATTCTTGACCTTTTAAGTGACGAGGACAAGGCAAAGCTTGGCTCCGCTAAGATTTATGACTTTACCCTTTCACAAAACGATAGCTTGGTTTCCGAGTTTAACGGTTACATTACAGTAACTATCCGTTACGACCTTGAGGAAGGCGACGACCCGGACAATATTGCTATTTGGTATATTAACGAACAGGGCAAGCCCGACACATATCAGGCTACATATTCCGAAATCAACGGTCTTGGCTATGCTCAGTTTGAAACACAGCACTTCTCATACTACACAGTAGTTCGTATGTCCCCTGAGGAAAGATGCGCATTCTACGGACACAAATATGTTGCATCCGTAATTGACCCATACTGTAACCAAGAGGGCTACACAATTGAAAGATGCAGAACATGTAGCGACATTAAGCGTCACACATTTACTCCTGCTCTTACACACAGCTACTCACAAAGCGTAGTTGAGCCTACCTGTAAGGAAAAGGGCTACACACTTAATACCTGCTCACTTTGTAATGATATTTACATTTCAAATCAAACAGCGGTAATTGCTCATACATATGAGTCAAGTGTAATTGAGCCTACCTGTACACAAAAGGGCTATACACTTGTTAAATGTAAGGCTTGCGGCGACTCCTATACACAAAAAGAGGTAAGCCCACTTGGCCATACATATGTAAACGGAGTATGCTCCGTATGTAACAAGGAAGCAACAAGCGCAGATAAGTCCTATTTAACACTTATGAACAGCGCATTTTCCGCAGACACATACTTCCTTAACATTGATAGCTTAAGCATAATAGTAAAGCAAAACGGTGCATCCAATATGTTCAATTTAGATATACTCGGACTTAAGGCAGTTGTTGGCTTTGACGATAATGGCTACCTTGTAGGAAAAGGAAGCGGTAAGATGACCTCCTTAGTTGACGGTGAGAATATATTGGCTGACATAACAGTAGTTTTTGCTAACAAAAAGATTTATGCTTACTACAATATGCAAGCAATTGAAGCATCCTCAGCCTTTAATGAAATGGGATACTTAGGCAGCACACCTCAAGACTACTTTATTGAGGAATTGATGGGCCCGGGCGCTACTCTTAATACGGTTTTCGAAATGCTTGGCGAGTACGCATACATTTGGGAAGATATTGTAAACAAGGACAACAACCCACTTGATAAGGTAATTGAAAAGATTATAGGCTATATGTTCATTAAGACCGAAAAGGCTGATGGCAACATTTACACCTTCAATCCTTCAATGGCATTGTCAGTTTATGAAACATTACGTGACTTTACAGTTGCAGAAACCTTTGATAAGGTATTTGGAAGCGGCGCTTACGATGCAGTTGTCACCTTCATTAAGGACGCGCCCGACAAGAAGATACCTGAATTTGAAAGCGAAATCACAACCGAGCTTGCAAGATGGGGTATTCCAAAGGAAACAGTTTATACTCTTATCTTTAGTATGGCAGGCTTGGAAATGGAAGGCTTCCTTGAGGAAAATAAGGACGTAACAGTTCTTGAGCTTATTAACTCCATGTCCGAAGAGGGTCAGCTGACTAAGGAAGACTTCACAGCTATGGTTGATGAATATGCAAACGGTCTTAAGGAAATTAAGTTTATTGACGCTTTCTTGGCAAACAGTGAAAATGCTCCTACAATAGACAAGGACAACGACCCAATCCATAAGGAAATTACAAAGGCTATTGAGGCTCTCGGAAAGGCTGATTATAAGATTACAACAAACAGAGATAACGAGCTTGTTTCTATCTCATACAATTTTGATAAGTTCCTATACAGCCTTACACAAGAGAACATAGAATACGAAATTTCCGCAAATGGCGCTATTACCGTAACAGCTAATGAAACCTACGCTCAGGAATACGATAATATCGTAAACGAAATCAAGGCTCTTGAAAAGGCATTTGAGCCAAGCGAGCCTGTAACCGTTGATGGCAAATATACACTTATTTCAACAAACGGACAGCTCTTTATTTGGAAAATTCAGCAGGGTAAGAACGATTTAAGCGCAACAATAATTATTGAAAAGGAAGCGCTTGGAAACGAAGTATTTGGCGGCAAGGCTTGTACAAAGTACGTAGCTCAGATTTATAACCTTTACGTTGCAGATACCTATATGCTCAATGCTTATGCCGACTGTCTTGATTGGTGTGAAATTCGCTTCGATGCAGAAACAGCCGAGTATCTTATTGAGGCATACATCTGGTGTGACGAAAATGATGAGGTTGTAGGCATTGAGTTAACTGAGGAAGAGGTAGAGCTTGACAGATGGAATTACTTCGAGCTATATTACAGCCCAGAAAAGAACAAGTACTCCACAGAATCAGCACACTCATATCAGTTCATTGAAACAATTGAACCAAACGGTTGTGAGTACGGTAGAAACATTTACCTCTGCTCATCCTGCGGTAAGGAAATGTACGAGCAAATAGGAGAGGGCCACGATTACAGAACAAAGGCAGAGCTTTTAGAGGGCTCCGTTACCTGTGAGGACGGTATTTTCGTAACCAGATATTGCGGTAAGTGCGATGAAATATTATATACAAGAACATCAAATCACCACCAGCAAACAACTTATGATAATGTACTTGAAAACGCTTCCGTTTGCGGTGACGTTGTATTAACCTACGCGGCTTGTCCGTGCGGTCAGCAGGCATACTTTGAGGGAACAGAAAAGAGCGACTGTATCTTTGACTACGTAGGCAACGAAAACGGTAAGGACATTTACAGATGCGCTGTAAATGAATGCGCATACACATATTACGCAAGTCATATGGGCGAGTATAAGTACTATCCCGATAAGGAACAAACCTGCTGGTACACAGCCTCAAGCACATATTTGACAGAGGACGGAACAGTTATTCTTTCCTTCTCAAGAACATATGCAAGCCATAATCAATACGGTGAATCCGACGGTTCACATTATACCTCTACATGCCGTCTGTGTCAAAGGGTTATATATGAGGAATACTACGACGAATACGGTCGTACAATCAAATATAGCAATTTAGAGGGTCAATCCTGGACAAGAGTATATACAGGCTGTAATTATGTACACACCGACAACGATGGATATTCATACTCAGGCACAAACCACCGTACATCACACGAAAGCAGCGGCGGCTCCTGCACACAGTACTCCTACACAAGATGGGTATGCCGTATATGCGGAGCGGTTGAAAGCTCAAGCTACACTGCACCTGACACTTGGTATGATGACGATACTCACAACTGGAAGTACGATGAAAGAACAGGCATTTACACCTGTAATATGTGCGGCACAAAGAGTACAACAGGCGCTGATGCTTACATCGTACTTGAGGATATGGTAGAAAACGACAGCTTTAAGGTTGGCTACTTCGATAAGAAAGACTTCTTAAGCGAGGGCATGCTTATTGAAATAATCTTTAACTATGGGGAAGACGGCTCAGGCATTCTCGTAGATGATAGCGAGGCTTACATCTCAATTGAGGACACAACTCCTGTTGATTATAATGGCAATAGCTACTACCATGAGTCCGGCATTATCACAGTAGATAAGAACGCTCTTGAAGAAATTATCAAAGCAAGCGACGATGAAATATCAACAATCTCACTTGTTATCTCCGTATTCAACGGTAAGGACTGGATCGCCCACGCCCTCACCTTTGCGTATGACGAAATCTACTAAATCATAAATAATGCTTAACTAAGCATAAAAAAGCGTGATGCTCACCCGAGCATCACGCTTTTTTTAAAGTCCTATTATATCTATAAATGCACGAATAATTTGTGATTAATAGAGGGTAGTCGGGGACTTACCCATACACACAAGGGTGTGATGCCATACATTCCTTGAATGATTCCATACGTTCTAAGAACGATTCCATTCACACCAAGGTGTGATTCCATACACGCAAAAATGCGTGATTAATTAACGGGTCGTCGAGGAGCTATGCAACACATTCATGTTGATGATATGCGACACAGTGTGTCGATGATATACAATGCTTAACGCATTGATGATATACACGCAAAATTGCGTGATGATATGCACGAATAAATTCGTGATTGATTTTCGGTCGATTCGTGAATCGCCCCTACAA
>JAFTZI010000011.1 GCA_017461055.1 Clostridia bacterium
GCTCATATAACGGCATCATTGCGGAATTAGAAGCAAAGGGTTAAGGTGATATGATGAAATATCAAGAGCCAAAATATAACATTACCGTTATGGAAACAGAAGACGTTATAGCTGCTTCATCAGCTCAAACCGTTAAATATGAGGTTGAGCAAAACAATGACGGAAGCGGAAACGTTATAATGACCGCAAGTAATTTATTCAAATAAGCAAAATGAAAATCGGGCTGACACAGTAGCTAATTAGAAATAATTAGCAAAAGAGTGTCAGCCCTTTTTAATTTAAACGAATACGATAATTATTTTTTACGGTATGCAAGGGGAGAAAGCCCCATGTGCTTTTTGAACATTCGGCTAAAATACAATGCGTCGTCAATGCCGCACATACCGGCAATTTCAGAAACGCTATATGTGGTGTTTGTCAATAAATGAGAGCTCTTATCTATGATTAGCTTTGTATAATATCCTTGAGGAGAATCACCGATGTTTTTCTTAAAAAGCTTTATGAAATAGTACTTATTTATTCCGCAAAGGGACGCAAGCTCCTCGTTTGAGCGTCTTATATGACATTCCGATTTCATAATTTCTATTGCAGGGCGAAGCTTTGATAGCTCATTTCCTTTGTTTTTGTCTTGGTTTATAGCTTGTGCTATTTTAGCAATAATGGTTACGAGCATTCCGTCTAAAAGAAGCTCGGAGCTTTCCTGCTCAGCGTAAAAATCGCTCCAGATTCTATGGCAAAAATGCTCAAATTCGGGGAAAGCGCCTATGTGATAAGAGCGCTCTTTAAAGAACGAGAGCATATTTTCCACCTCGCTGCCGGTAAAGAGAATCCAGTAGTGCGTTGTGCTTTCACCGTCTATACCGTATATCTGCGGCTCATAAGGACGGAAAAGGCAAATGTCACCGCTTGTAAGCTGACGCTTTCCGTTTTGCTCATATACATTAAGCGTACCGCTGCTAACATAAATAAGCTGATAATCCAAGCGCCCCTTTTTTCGGTATGTCATCATATTACAGTAATCCTCATTATACCCAAAATCGTTAACGAAGATAAATCTGTCAGTCGGATTGTGCTTGCCACCGCTTGTTTTTCCGGAATAAAAATACATCTACAGCCCCCCTTTTTATGCAATTATATCACAAAAAACCACTTTTGTCCATATTTTGCCAAAATAATCCTATTGTATTTTAACTGTCTGAATGATAAAATTAAATTAAGAATTAAAATATATGTAAAAGGTTAATTCGCCATTTTGTATGGAGCCTTGCTGTGTAGAATGGCTTTAAACTTTGAACGAAAAGGAGAAACAAAATGAAAAAGAAAGCTACAATTTTAATGCTTACCGTTGCTGTATTAGCCATAGCGCTTGCTTTTTCTGTGAGTGCAGCAGAAACATATACTGTGGAAAGCGATGAAGCTTACGAAGAAATCTACGCGCAAGCAGTAGACGGTGATACTATAACCGTAACGAGCAAGCTTACATGCGATATCCAAGCAACCAAGGATATTACTTACATTTTGAAAGC
>JAFTZI010000137.1 GCA_017461055.1 Clostridia bacterium
ACAGACAGACAGAGCTATAGCTCTGCAATTTTTGCGTACAATAAAATAGTTAAACTTGCCATTTGACAAGGGATTTTTGTATGTCCCTTTTATCAAATGGCTTTTTTAATACAAAAATTTATAAAAAGGAGAAAAGTAAATGAAAAAGAAACTGTTTTTAGCACTTATCTTATCATTTGTTCTTGCATTGACGCTTGTAATGGTAGCATCAGCAAGTACAACGACCACCTCAAAGGTAACACTTAATGACGGAACAGAGGTAAATCTATTTGACAGCGAGGGCAATGCGCTCATTTGGTATTTGGACGGAAACGGTTCGCTTCAATCTATCCGTGCAAACGACACAAGAGTAAGCTACACTATTCCCGATAACAGTAACACATTAACCGGTGTTGAAATTGTCCTTGACGGAGAAACAGTTGCAAACAGTAGTATAGTGGTATTCAACGTAATAAATGTTGATGCAGTAGCCAATGCGACTATTCTCAGCGGCTTGTTTAATAGTTGCACTACACTTCAATATGCTTATTTACATCTTAATACCGAGGACATTCGAGATCAATGCTTTATGGCATGCTCAAACTTAAAGTATGTAAACCTTGAAGCTCTTACAAAGCTTAAATACATAGGAACAAGTGGTAGTGCTGAGAGTAATAACAGGGTATTTCAGAAATGTAGCTCCTTATTTAAAGGAGAGATACTCGACCTTTCAAACACAGCTTTAGAAAAAATTTACAGTAAGGAAAACTTCCAAGGTGTTGCTTTTGTTGGTATAAAGCTTCCATTCACACTTCAAGATGTTGGTGATGGAGCGTTTAATGGCACCAAGTTAACGAGCATAGCATGGCCTCAAAACTCCACAAGTATGGGAGAACAAGTGCTTGGTTGGTGCTCACAGCTTGAAACCGTATATTTGCCAAGCGGATTCGAATCCTTTAGATATACCGCGTTTAGAAACTCTACTAAGCTTAACACCGTATTTTTCTGTGGAACAAGAGATGAATTTATAACCATTCTTAACAATATTCAAATTAATCCTTGGGAATCAGGAGGAAATGTATATCAGCTTGTAGGAGCTTCTTATGCACCGTGCGGCTTATGGCCGGTTATAGGTGCTACCACACAGGATGAAGCAAAGGCTTTGCACGAAAGCCTTAATGCGATTTTGGGTAACTCTGAGGCGGAAGATGTTGGAAACCTTATTTCCTATGCTGAATATCAAAAGCTTACTGAAGAAGAAAAAACTGCAAAGAAATATGTAGTGTATAATTATAGCTCATGCGAAACGTATGAAGACGGAGCTCACACTTGGGGCGTAACCAATGCGTGCGTATCTACCTGTGATATTTGTAAAGTGCAGCAGGTTAACCACTCAGCTGAAGCTGCCACAACCGTAACAGTTACATATACAAGCTTTTTAAATGCAGGTGCAAAGACAACAAGCTGTACAAATGAAGGCTGTACATACAGTGTAACAGAAACAATGTTAGCTCTCTTTACCTGTAGTGGCTATTCAGCCGCCGAAAACGGAAGCAACGGAGTAGCAATCGGCTTTAAGGTAAATACCAATGCTATTGAAGCATACACAGGCACAACAGGAAAGACCTTGAAATACGGTGTATTTGCAGTATTAGAAACAAGACTTAAAGGCAGTGACATATTTGATAAAAACGGAACCGCAGCAAACGGAGTTATCAGCGCAGAGCTTACAGCCTATGAGTTTACGTCCTTTGCGCTAAAAATAATAGGCTTTACAACAGATGATCATAAGAAAGCATCAATTGCAATGGGCGCATATGTTGAAACTACAAAGGATGGCGTAACCGAGTATTCATATAT
>JAFTZI010000138.1 GCA_017461055.1 Clostridia bacterium
CATCTAAGCCTCCATCAGAGAGGGAGGTGGATGCCGAAGGCAGACGGAAGGAGTTGACCGTAAATCTCTCCCTCAGTTTTCGCAAAACGAAAACAGCTCCCTCGTCAGAGGGAGCCGAAATAAGTTGTCCGTTTTACGGAAAGCAGTGCGTGTAATGCTATGATGGAATTTCAGTGCCTCTTGAGAGGTTAAGCCTGTAATATCCCCTTCTAGGGGTGTGCATACCACCAGTTGCACTGGTGGTTATGATTCGATATCATTGCAAGTCAACACAGGGTGACTTGTCTTTTAAACCTGCGTTGACCTGCTCACTCCTGTTTCCTCGGCAGCCTTAATAACAGCCTCGGCAACAACGCTTGAAACACGCTTGTCAAGGGCATTTGGAATAATGTTCTCCTCGTCCAAGTCCTCATCCTTAATTAATGACGCAAGAGCATAGGAGCAAGCGACCTTCATTTCTTCATTGATACATGTAGCGCGGCAATTGAGTGCGCCTCGGAAAATACCGGGGAATGCAAGAACATTATTAATTTGATTTGGAAAATCGCTTCTGCCCGTGCCAACTATACGCGCTCCTGCCTTTTTAGCAATATCGGGCATTATTTCGGGCGTAGGATTAGCCATTGGGAAAACAATGGCATCAGAGCTCATTGACTTAATCATTTCCTCGTTTACAATGTTAGGTGCGCTAACGCCTATAAATACATCAGCGCCCCTCATAGCATCTGCAAGCGCGCCCTTTTGCATTTCCTTATTTGTCAGCTCTGCAATTTCCTTGTGGGCTTGGCTTAAAGCTTCGTCCCCCTTGCAAATTATTCCAAAGCGGTCTACCATTGTAAGGCTTTTAACGCCCATATTCAAAAGATGCTTGCCAATTGCAATTCCCGCAGAGCCCGCACCGTTAATTACAACCTTTATAGAGCCAATGTCCTTTTTAACAACTCTTAAGGCATTCAAAAGAGCGGCGGCAACCACAATAGCTGTTCCGTGCTGATCGTCGTGAAAAACAGGAATATCGCACACGTCCTTAAGCCTTTTTTCAATTTCAAAGCAACGCGGAGCAGATATGTCCTCTAAATTAATGCCGCCAAAGGAGCCTGAAATTAAGTAAATTGTCCTTACAATTTCCTCAACATCCTTGCTCTTTATACAAATAGGGAAGGCGTCAACATCGGCAAATTCCTTAAAAAGCGCGCACTTGCCCTCCATAACAGGCATGCCTGCCTCAGGGCCTATATCGCCAAGACCCAAAACAGCAGTTCCGTCGGTTATAACCGCAACTAAATTACTCCTTCTTGTAAGCTCGTATGACTTGCTTATGTCCTTATTTATTTCAAGACAAGGCTCGGCAACACCGGGAGTATAAGCTAAGGAAAGATCCTTTCTTTCCTCTATCTTAACCCTTGATACAACCTCAATTTTGCCATTCCATTCGTAGTGCTTTTGTAAAGATTCTTCCTTAATATCCATTATACCATTTCCTCCGGGTGAAAGTATTTGTCAAATTCTAAAGCTGTAAGATAGCCAAGGGACAAGCAGGCTTCCCTTAAGGAAATGCCCTTTTTATGAGCTAATTTAGCAATTTCAGCTCCCTTTTCATAGCCTATATAAGGAGTTAAGGCAGTTACTAACATTAGGGAATTGTGCAAATTGTGACGCATTTTTTCCTTGTTTGCCTTAAGCCCGCTTATACAATTTTTCTCAAAGGAGCAAATGCCATCAATTAAAAGGTCAATTGATTGCATAAAATTGTAAGCAATAACAGGCATAAAAACGTTAAGCTCAAAATTTCCCTGTGATGCGCAAATTCCAACAGTTGCATCATTTCCCATTACCTGTGTTGCTATCATAGTAATAGCCTCACACTGTGTTGGGTTTACCTTGCCCGGCATAATTGATGACCCCGGCTCGTTTTCTGGTATTGTAATTTCCCCAAGTCCGCATCTTGGACCGCTGGAAAGCCATCTTACATCATTTGCAATCTTCATTAAATCACAAGCAAGCGCCTTCAGAGCACCGTGTGCAAACACAACCTCGCTTTTTGAAGAAAGGGCGTGGAATTTGTTCTTGGCGGGTGCATATTTTGTTCCTGTAAGAGCGCAAAGCTCAGCGCAAACAGCCTCATCAAAGCCCTTTGGAGCATTTAGCCCTGTGCCGACAGCAGTGCCGCCGATGGCAAGAAAACGAAGCGGCTTTTCTGCTTCATCAAGAAGCTTCATATCAACCTCCAAGGATGCTCTCCAGCCGGAAATTTCCTGACCAAAGGTAATAGGAGTTGCGTCTTGCAGGTGTGTCCTTCCGCTTTTAACTAAATTTTTGTATTTTCTTTCAAGACCTCGAAGGGTGGAAATCAGCCCGTAAAGCATCGTTTGCAATGTCCGAATTCCGCTGCTGCATGCTAAATGTATTGCAGTTGGGAAAACATCATTGGAGCTTTGTGACATATTTATATCATCATTAGGGTGCAAAAGCTTTTTTCCGCAAGCAAGGTTGCAGTAATTTGCAATAACCTCATTTACATTCATATTTGTTTGTGTGCCGCTTCCCGTTTGCCAAACGCTAAGAGGAAATTCACTGTACATAAGCTCATCACGGTTTTCAAATGCTTTTTCAATTAATTCAAGCTTTTCGTCCGTCATTTTTTCCGACTTTAGCTTGTTGTTTGCCCTTGCACAGGCAAGCTTTAAAATAAATAAGTTATTAATAATGTCAATTGGCATTTTTTCACAGCCAATATTAAAGTTTTCAAGGCTTCTTTGAGTCTGCGCTCCCCAATATTTGTCACTGGGCACCAAAACCTCACCCATAGAATCATGCTCTGTACGGTATTCCATAAAGACCCCCTGATTTTAATTACTCTAAACATTTTAGCACACAAGGGATAGGTTTTCAAGATAATATTTGACTTATGATAAAAAATGTTATATAATTTATTTGAGGTGATATTATGTTTAAATTCCATATGCCCACAAAGGTTATAGTGGGTGAAAATTGTGTTTTAAATAACCCCAAGGATTTAATGCTTGGAAAATCGGCGTTGATAGTCACAGGTAAGAGCTCGGGCAAAAAATCAGGCGCTCTTGATGACGTGATTTTTGTTCTTGAAAATGCAAAAATCCCCTACCACGTGTACGATAAAGTGGAAAATAACCCCGAAATCAGTGATATGGCGCAGGGCGGAAGGCTTGCGCGTGAATGCGGCGCCGATTTTATAATTGCCATAGGCGGAGGCTCTCCTATGGATGCCGCCAAGGCAATTGGCGTTTATGCTGTAAATGAATCCGGCGAGGACGGAGAATTTAAGCTTTACGACATATTTAAGGGCGAATATAAAAATAAGCCCTTGCCAATGGTTGCAATTCCTACAACAGCAGGCACAGGGTCTGAGGTAACGCCATATTCAATTCTTACTCTCCATAACGAGAAAACCAAGAAAAGCTTTTCCTGCGTGGATTCGTTTTTTAAGGTCGCCTTTTTAGACGGAAGATACACCGTATCCTTGCCATTACAGGTTGCAAGAAACACAGCGGTTGATGCAATGTGCCATTTAATTGAGGGCTATACCAACAAAAAAGCATCCCCTTCAAGTGATTATATCGCTCTTGAGGGTCTTAGAATTATCGGTAAGCATTTAGATGCTTTAGAAAGCGGTAGCCTGGCGCTTGACGCTTGCACCGAGCTTTTGTGGGCATCTGCCTTGGGTGGTATTGTAATTTCCCAAACAGGCACAACAATTGTACATTCAATGGGCTATGAGCTAACCTACTTTAAGGACATTCCTCACGGTATGGCAAATGGCTATTTGGTGTATGAATATCTGAAAAGAATAGACTCAAAAAGGGTGGCTGACTGTATAGGCGCACTTGGTATTGAATCCTTGGAGAATTTTAAGGAATATCTTGAAAAAATCCTACCGCGTGTCTGTAATTTTACCGAAAAGGAAATATTGGACTGGTCAGAAATTTCAATTAAGGCGCGTAATGTAGCCTCTTGCCCATACCAAGCTACAAGAGAATTGGAAATTGAAATTTATAAGAACAGCCTTCTTAAGGAATGATGATATGAAAAGAATTAACTATGTAGACCCCATAATAGGAACTGTTGGAGATGAGCAGGAGCAAAGCACCCACGGTGGAGGCAAAACTCACCCGGGAGCTGCATACCCCTTCGGTATGGTACAGCTAAGCCCAGACACTACAACAAGCGGTGATAACGGAACAGGCTATAACTACTGTCAAAGCACAATAGAGGGCTTTAGCTTTAATCATATGAGCGGCATTGGCTGGTACGGGGACTTGGGCAATTTGCAAATTATGCCAATTGTGGGTGAAACCGATTTAAGAAGCGGCTCAAACGAGGAAGTCCCCTTTAATAAGGGCACTCTTGGCTGGAAATCTCCCTTTAGCCACGAAAACGAGGTTGCCGGGGCAGGCTATTACTCCGTTTTTCTTGACAGGTACAAGATTAAGGCGGAGGCTACCGTTTCCTGCCATACAGGCATGCTTCGTTTTACCTACCCCAAATCAAAGGAAAGCGGACTGATTTTCAATTTTTCACGCAGAATAGCGGGCAGGGCTGATGTTGAAAGCGTCAGCATAAGCGGCAACAGAATAGAGGGTACAATTACATGCTCGCCCTTGGGCGGCGGCTTTGGCAGAGGTCACGGCGGAATTGGCTATAAGCTTTATTTTTGCCTTGAATTATCAAAGGAGCCAAAATTTACCCGTTTCTTTGAGAATGAAGCTTTTTTGGACGAAAGCATTACATGCTTAACCGGTGAGGATTTACACCTTCTTGCATACTTCGATACAGAGGAAAATGAGGAAATCTTAGTTAAATGCGGCGTTTCTTACGTTGATATTGAGGGAGCTGTAAATAACTTAAATACAGAGTGCGCTCACTTTGATTTTGACAGGCTGAGAAATGAGGCAGAGGCGGCTTGGGAAAACGCTCTTGGCTGTATTACGGTACAGGGAAGTAATGAAACAGATTTAACCCTGTTTTATACCTGCCTTTACCATACGCTCCTTGACCCGCGCACAATGACCGATTGCGACGGAAGAATTAATTGCGTGCTTGATGGCGGCTTTATCTCAAATTATAACCACCGCACAATGTTTAGCGGCTGGGACGTTTACAGAAGCGAATTTCCGCTTTTAACACTTATAGACCCCGAGTGTGTAAATGATACGGTTAAATCGCTTTTGAATATTGCAATATTCAAAAACTCATCCCTGCCAAGATGGGAGCTTATGGGCATTGACTCAAAATGTATGGTTGGCGACCCGGGCTTAATCGTTATGGCAGATGCGTACTTAAAGGGCATTGACAAATTTAATTACTCACTGGCTTACGAAATGTGTTTAGCATCAGCCTTGGCTTTGGGTGAGCAATGCGGCACAGCCTTTAACAGCCTGCACCCCGAATACAGTCAATATAAGGACAGTGCTTTTGTTAAAAATTCTCTTAGCGAAACCCTTGAATTTTTAATGGCTGACTATGCAATGGCAAAGCTTGCCATAGCTCTTGACGAAAGCGAGGCTGCAAAATACTTTATTGAACGGGTAGGAACATATAAAAGCAACTACAACAAGGAATTGGGCTTTATGTGTCCAAGGGACGAAAACGGTAATTTCCTTTCTGTAAAGGACGAGTACGACACGGTGGGCTGTGTTGAGAGTAACATTTTTCAGCAGAGCTGGTTTGTGCCATATGACATTAAGGGCTTGTGTGAGCTTTTCGGTAAGGAAAGAGCTATTAGCTTACTTGAAAGGCTCTTTGAGGAGGCTGATTTTACAAGGCTTTGGAACGAAGCGTATAACCATTCCAATGAGCCCTGTCATAATTTAACCCACTATTTTAACGAGCTTGGCTTGCCAAGGCGCACACAGTATTGGACAAGACGTGTGCAAAAGGAAGCTTACCGTCTTGGCGCATTCGGCTTTTGCGGTAATGAGGACGTTGGTCAGCTCTCCGCCTGGTATGCTTTGTCTGCTATTGGCTTCGCTCAGGTATGTATGTGTGACAGTCGCTACTTTATAAATACACCGCTGTTCCAAAAAAGCGTTCTTAGACTTAACCCCAAATATCATAGCTGTGAAATCGCGCCCACCTTTACGGTTGAATGTGATAAGGACCCGAATGAATACCCATATATTAAGGCAATGAAGCTGAACGGTAAGCCCCTTGAGCAATACTGCATTTCCTTTAAGGAAATTACAGGTGGAGGCAAGCTGGAAATTTGCCTTACTAAATAAGCGCATCTTTAATTGACTTTTAACGTTTGGTATGCTATACTGTTTAAGTAATTCCTGTAAGGAGGTTGAATATGCAAAAGCTTTATTTGGGAAATGACCCTTATGTATTCGTGTCCTATTCCTTTAAGGACAAGGAAATAGCTCTTGAACTAAGCAGAGCTTTAATGATAAACGGCTGTAATTTGTGGCTTGATGCAGGCTCTGCCTCAAGGGAGGAAAATGCTCAGAGGCTTTTGGATGCTGAGTGCGTTTTGCTTCTTGTTACAAGAAACTCCATTGTTTCTCGCCACGTTGAAAGGGATTTAAGCTTAGCCCGCAAGAACAAAAAGCCTGTTTACACGGTTTATTTGGAAAATTTCGGCTTACAATTAAACGCAACCGACCCGTATCGCTTGGCAGAGTGCGATGAAAAGGACGCTGAAAAGAATATTTTCAGGCTAAGAAATAAAATAATAAACGGTTTACCAAGAGAGGTATTTAACAAAGCAGAGGAACCGTTTTATATAAGCGAGCTTAATAGGTTTTACACAGAAAGCGAGATAAATTACTTACCCTGCGGCTCCGAATATGAAAAGGAGGAGCAATTTTGCTTTGGCGCTTGTATCGTAAATGACAAGGGCGAAAAAATTACCCTTTGGAAATACGCGCCAAGTGATGAATACTCTCTTTGTGCAAGGCTAAGCAGCGCCTACGTTATAGACGACCCTTATTTTGTTCACAGGGACTCAAAGTCAGTTGTAGCAACCCTTGTGTTTTCCTTTACGGAAAGAGCAGCATCGCACCCATTTGACTGCGATATTGTATTAACCGTTGCCATAGCTCAGCTTGACTCGCAAAAGCCAAAAATCACTCTTGTAAATTGCGTGCCCTTGAAAGAGCCTGCAAAAAACGAGCAAACCGTTTTGAAAAAGCTAATCGAGCATATAGCGGAGTCGTTCAAATAACAGAACGGGACGGAGAATAAGGCTCCGTCCTATTAAATTTTTCTATACTGTTATTTTTCAATAAAAATAATTGACAAAATTATATTTGTGTGATATATTTATTTAAAAGTTTAAAAAAGAGAGGGTTAAAATATGAAGGTTAGCTCATTACTTGGGGAAAGATTTAAAACCGCGCCTGCCGACTGTACAATTGAAAGTCAGGCTTTAATGATGCGCGGTGGATATTTAAAGTCTGTTGGTACAGGACTTTTCTCCCTATATATGCCCGCAAAAAGAATTACTAAGAAAATTGAAAATATTTTGCGTGAGGAAATGGACAAAATTGACGGTCAGGAGGTTATGTTCCCTGTTGTAATGCCCGGCGCGCTCTGGCAGGAATCTGACCGCTACAATACCATTGGCTCCGAGCTTTTAAGATTTAAGGACAGAAACGGTATTGATATGGTTTTGGGTATGACACACGAGGAGGCAGCTGTTCACCTTGCAAGAGATGCTGCGCAAAGCTATCAGAAATACCCGTTTATGATATACCAAATTCAAACTAAGTTCCGTGATGAGCCACGTTCAAGAGGCGGTCTTATCCGTACACGTGAGTTTACTATGAAGGATGCTTATTCCTTCCATACCTCTATGCAGGATTTGGAAGCATATTACGACGTTTGCTACCACGCATATGAAAGAATTTTTGCTCGTTGCGGCGCTACAAACGTTATTGCTGTAAAGTCCGACTCGGGTATGATGGGCGGACGTGTTTCCCACGAGTTTATGCTTCTTACCGAAATTGGCGAGGACACCCTTGTTATTTGTGATGAGTGCGGCTACCGTTCAAATATGGAGGTTGCTGACTGTATTGTTGATAATGTGGCAGGAAGCATTGAGGACTTAACTAAGGTACATACACCTGACCAAAAGACAATTGAGGAGGTATCAAGCTTCTTAGGTAAGAGTGAAAAGGACACCTGTAAGGCTGTTCTTTACCAAAGAAATGCTGACGACTCCTTGGTTATCGTTTTTGTTCGCGGCGACTTAGAGGTTAACGAAACAAAATTAAGAAATCATTTAAAGGCAGAGGTTCATCCTGCGGTAGTTACACAGGATATGGGCGTATGCGCAGGCTTTATCGGTCCTTGCGGCTTGCCAAAGAATGTAACAGTTGTATTTGACGAGTCCTTAAAGGGCATAAACAGCTTAATTTGCGGCGCTAATGAGGAAAATTATCATCTGACAGGCTTTAATATAGAGCGTGACTACGGTTCCGCCGAATATGTAAGCGTAGCTAAGGCATACGAGGGTGGCATTTGTCCTGTATGCGGTAAGCGCTCCATTACAATTAAGCGCGGTATTGAGGTTGGTAACATATTCCAGCTTGGTACTAAGTACACAGAATCAATGGGTATGCAATACCTTGACCAAAACGGAGAATTACAGTATCCGATTATGGGCTGCTACGGTATCGGTGTTGGTAGACTTATGGCGTCCATTTGTCAGGTAAGCCGCGACAAGTTCGGACCAATCTGGCCAATTACAATTGCGCCTTGGCAGGTACATCTTTGCGCGATTCGTGCTGATAACCCACAGGTTAAGGAAACAGCCGACAAGCTATATGAGGAATTAAAGCGCGCAGGCGTTGAGGTTATTTATGATGACAGAAACGTAAGCGCAGGAGTTATGTTCTCCGACGCTGACCTGATAGGCGTTCCTGTAAGAATGATTGTCAGCCCAAGAACTCTTGAAAGAGGCGCAGTAGAGCTTAGCGCCCGTGACAAGTCCTTCCAGCTTGACCTGAAGCCCGAAAATGCCGCAGCTGACGCAAAGGCAAAGATTAACGAGCTTATTGCTCAAATTGAAAACAGTATAAACTAAAGCTTAACAAAAGGGAGACAAGCCGTCTCCTTTTTTTATATCAAAAAAGCCTTACGGTAACGGTTCAATCTCACCAAGGATCAATTCGCTACGCTCGGGATGACAAAGAAACTCAGATATGTAATCTGAAATTCTTCCCCTCGTCCTGCGAAATGTTCAAAAGGAACTTGCCCGCCCCCTCTGCTATGCGGGATATTGTTCCTTGGTCCAGCAAAAGAAGCTTACTAAAGGTCAGCTCGCTTGAAATTAACGTTATCTTTCTAATATCGCATAAGCGCGCATTTAATATTTCAAAGGCAATATTGATATCAGCTCCGCTTGGCTCGCAGCCCTGCTTTTGCTTTAAAAAATCGTCAATGTAAAGAACATCGGCAGAAATAAATTCGTTTATGTATCGGTCATATTTTTCATCATTGGAAAATGACTTTAGGGTTTTAATTTCCCTTGGCCATACAAAATACCGCACACTTTTTCCCAGCGTGAGATAGTGTGCGCACATGGCTGTGCAAAGATGAGTTTTTCCACAGCCGCATTGACCGCCTATAAAAAAGGTTCTGTCCGTTGATTGCTTTAAAAAATCAAGGCATAGCTCCTTTAGGCTTTTTTGCCAATTTTCCTTTATGATAAAATTGTCAAAGCTTTTTCTTTCAATAATGTCTATAAGTCCGCTTTGCGCTAAAAGCCTTAAGCTTTTTCTTGTCCTTTGACAATCGCATATGTAAGCAACAAGCTCATCCGCCTTGGCTTTATAAACAACGCCCTTGTTGTTACATTTTGCGCAACAGTATCCGTCCTTAAGATGTAGATTGCCAAGCGCTTCATTAGCGCTTTTAACCTGCATTTCCAATATTTTGTTCATATGTACATTCCCATCCTTTTTTCTTCCTTTATAGGCTGAACATCAAGCCACCTTTTTTGATTTAGCCAAGTAGACGGATTAGGAATATATTGTCCCCCATCCTTAATCCACATGTCCCATTTTTTCTGCTCCTCTAAAGCCTTAATCATAACGGTAGTCAGCTCTTTTGTCGGCTTAAGCCTTAAAAAGCATTTTTTCGCATAGGTCTTGCCAATCTTTTTGGGATAATGCTCCCACAACTCATCAAAAAGAGAGCAATCAAAATCCCGCTTGGGCGGAATCTGCTTGTTTTCTTCGCTTTCTGTGATATTGGGCTCATTCCTTTGATTTGCCTTTTGTGTTCTTTTAGCCCAATTGTTGCGTCTGCTCTCGGTATATTTTTTTCTTTTAATAATTTCCTCTTCCATTCGTTCATTGAAATAGCCGTTTTCGTCTTTTTTAAACAAGCTGCGAATTTGTAGTGATGCTGTATTATCGCCCGATGGTAAATCGTCCTCACTCAGCCTGCCTCTTTGATGCTGCATACAAAGCAGCCTGATAAATCTTCCAACCTGTTCATCACTTAAATGAAAGGTGCTTGCTAAAAAATCCGATGTGTAAAATAAAACTGCCGGGTCCTTGCTCATTTAATATCTCTCCTTTAACTCTTGTACCTTGATTATAGAACAAAAAAAGCGGTGTTATCTGTCCCTGTTTAGCAGTATAATAGAATAATTCTATTTCTATTTCCATTTTCATTTCCATTTCCATTTCCCATATGTGCCTACATATGTAGCTACATATGTGCTTATATATGGAGAAAATGACAATCAAAAGATGGAGAAAATTTGTGAAAAGGTATTCAATTTCATACAAAAAAATGCTACAATAGAAAAAAAGACCGACAAAGGAGAATTTATGCTTAAGTATATACACGGAGTTAAGAACGAAAAGCCCTTTGAATATTTTGAGGAAATATCAAAAATACCGCGTGCTTCGGGTAATGAGGGGGAGATTGCCGACTATCTTGTAGGCTTTGCCGCTAAGCGCAATCTAAAGGCTGTTAAGGATGAAGCAAATAACGTATTAATTATTAAAAATGCGACACAGGGTAGGGAAAACGAGCCATCAATTATGCTCCAAGCACACACAGATATGGTGGCTGAAAAGAACAAGGGTACTCTTCACAACTTTGCCACCGATCCTATTGAATTAATACAAGAGGGCAACATCCTAAGAGCAAACAACACAACCTTAGGCGCTGATGACGGATTTGGAGTTGCTATCATGCTATCCGTCCTTGAAGATAAGAGCATATCACACCCAAGGCTTGAGTGCCTGTTTACATCGAGTGAGGAAATAGGTCTTGTGGGAGCATCCAAATTTGATTATAGCAAGGTTTTATCAAAGCGAATGGTAAACCTTGATTCTGCCGAGGAAAACAGCGTGATTATAGGCTGCTGCGGCGGTATAAGAACTGAGCTTACCTTGCCTGTAATAATGGAAAAGGGAAGCTTTAAAGGCTACAAAATAAGCATTAGCGGTCTTTGCGGCGGTCACTCGGGTGAGGACATAGACAGAGGCAGACTGAATGCCCACATTTTAATGGGATTGATTTTGACTAAGCTGAAAAAGGAAATTGATTTTACAATTTCCCACATTTCAGGGGGAGATAAGGATAATGCAATTCCAAGAGAATGCGAGTGCGTAATTGTAACAGACCATAACGTAAATGAGAAAGAAATTAATAGCTATGCAAGAGGCTTTATAAAAGCAAACGAAGATAGCGCATTGAATGTAAAAATTGAAAAAACAGACACGTGTCAGGGTATTTCTGCACAGGACACAGAAAAAATCCTTCAAGTCTTGTCAATTGATAACGGTGTTTTGGAGTACAGAAAAACAGCTCCTATTCTACCAAGACTGTCACGCAATCTTGCAAGAATAAGAACTAATGAAAGCGAGGCTGCAATAGGCTTTTCTTCACGCTGCTATGAGGAAAGCGGACTTAATGAAAGCGTTTGCTTTCTTGACAGCTTGGCAAAAAGCATAGGCGCTGCCACCTATCACCACGAAAAATATCCGGGATGGGAAAGTCCTGCCACATCCCTGCTTGTTACGAGCTGGCAAAAAGCATTTGAAAGCGTAAGCGGCGAAAAAACAGAAGCCACACTAATCCACGCAGGGCTTGAATGCGGCTTAATCTCTGCAAATATCAAGGACCTTGAGGCAATATCTGTTGGCTGCAACGTCCACGATTTGCACACTCCCAAGGAAACAATGGAAATTGCATCAATGGACAAAATCTACGACACAGTGGTTGAATTTTTAAAAAATATCTAAAACCTCAATAAACACAAAAGCCTTCCGTACCAAACGGAAGGCTTTTATACAACACATTCGTGTTGATGATATACAACGCTTAACGCATTGATGATATACACGCAAAACTGCGTGATGATATGCACGAATAAATTCGTGATTGATTTTCGGGCGATTCGTGAATCGCCCCTACAAATTAGGTTTCACACACATCGTAGGGCGGTGCCTTGCTGCCGCCGAAATAAATAGCCTTAACAATCCCTCAGTCACTTCGTGACAGCTCTACACAAGGTACGCCCTAAAGGGTGCCTTTACAAAGGAGTCTTAACAATCCCTCCGTCTTGCTTACGCAATCCACCTCCCTTTACACAAAGGAGGCTTAAGATACGCATTTGTAACATATCACCTTTGCTTTAGCAAAGATTTCATCGTGTTAACGATTTCATTCGCTTTAGCGAATTTCACCGAGGCAAAGGCTCGATATCATTGCAAGTCAACACAAGGTTGACTTGCCTGTCGACCCCTACAAATTAGGTTTCACACACATCGTAGGGCGGTGGCTTGCTGCCGCCGAAATAACAAGGTACTACAAATTAAGTTTAACACATCAATCAAGCCTTGACTAAGTCAAAGCAGATTCTTGCACAAGGCATACTGCGTAATCGCCTTGCTCAGAATGAC
>JAFTZI010000139.1 GCA_017461055.1 Clostridia bacterium
CAAGCCGCATTTCGGTAATACCTATGAGGTTATCGCAACAGACGCAATTGCAAGATACAAAAGACAAAGAGGCTTTGATGTACGCTTTATGACAGGTACTGACGAGCACGGTCAGAAAATACAAAACAAGGCTCAGGATGCAGGAGTTACTCCACAGGAGTTTGTTGATAAAACAGCAGGCGAAATTAAGGCCATTTGGGACCTTATGAACACAAGCTACGACTACTTTATAAGAACAACCGACTCATATCACAAAACTGCGGTTGAGCATATTTTCAAAAAGCTCTATGACCAGGGTGACATTTATAAGGGGCACTATGAGGGTCTTTACTGTACTCCCTGTGAGTCCTTCTTTACAGAAACACAGTTAATTGACGGAAAATGTCCCGACTGCGGACGTGAGGTTGTTAAGACTACGGAGGAGGCTTACTTCTTCAAGATGAGCAAGTACGCTGACAGATTGATGGAGCATATGGAAGCTCATCCCGAGTTTATTCAGCCCGAGTCAAGAAAAAAGGAAATGATAAATAACTTCCTAAAGCCGGGTCTTCAAGACCTTTGCGTTTCAAGAACATCCTTTAACTGGGGCGTACCCGTTACCTTTGACCCTAAGCACGTAACATATGTTTGGATTGATGCGCTTTCCAACTATATTACAGGTCTTGGCTATGACCCTGATAACGAGGTTCAGCCTGAGCTGTTCCAGAAATATTGGCCCTGCGATGTTCACGTAATCGGTAAGGACATTGTACGCTTCCACACTATTTATTGGCCTATTATGCTAATGGCTCTTGGTGTTGAGCTTCCTAAGAGAATTTTCGGACATCCTTGGTTTAACTTCGGCATGGACAAGATGTCAAAATCCAAGGGTAATGTTGTTTATGCCGATGAGCTTGCAGCCCGCTTTGGCGTTGACGGTGTGCGCTACTATGCTCTTTCCGAAATGCCATACGCAAATGACGGAAGCATTACCTACGAAACCGTTATTAATCGCTTTAACACAGACCTTGCAAACAACCTTGGCAATCTTGTAAGCCGTACAATTGCAATGACTAAGAAGTACTTTGACGGTGTTATTCCTCAGCCACAGGATGAGGTTGGTGTCGACTCCGAATTAAAGGCAGCTTGCAGTGAGGCTGTTAAGCAATTTGATGAGCTGATGGACTCATTTAGAATTGCTGATGCCTGCGAGGCAATATTTACAATGCTCAGCCGCGCAAACAAGTATATTGACGAAACAACCCCTTGGGTGCTTGCAAAGGATGAAGCAAGCAAGCCAAGACTTGGCACTGTTTTATATAATCTTTTAGAGTCCATAAGAATTGCCGCTGTTCTTTTAACTCCTATTATTCCTCAAACCTGTGAGGAAATCTTTAAGCAGATTAATACAGACAAGGTAAGCTACGAGGAGCTTGCATTCGGCAAGCTTGATTGCGGAAAGACTGTGGGAGAGAGCAAAATTCTCTTTACAAGAATCGATGAAAAGAAGCTCCTTGAGGAAATCGAGGCTGAAAGACAGGCCAAGGCACAGGCTGAAAAGAAGATTGAAAAGCCTGAGGGCTGTGCAATTATTACAATTGACAAATTTATGGATGTTGAATTACGTACTGCCGAGATTTTGGAATGCGAAAAGGTTCCTAAGGCTAAAAAGCTACTCAAGCTCAAGGTTGACTTAGGTTACGAAACAAGACAGATTGTTTCAGGAATTGCTAAGTTCTATGAGCCGCAGGATTTGATTGGCAAAAAGGTTGTAGTTGTTGCTAACTTAGCTCCTGCCAAGCTTTGCGGTATTGAGAGCGAGGGTATGCTTCTTGCATCAGGTGAAGAAACCGTACGTGTAATTTTCTTAGACAAGGATACTCCAAACGGAGAAAGAGTTCGTTAAAATATGGGGCGAAATGCCCCATATTTTCAGTAATAAATGATATGGGTATGAAAATGAAATTTTTTGACACACACGCACATTGCGATGATAAAAGATTTGAAAATGAATATGAGGGTGGCACATACGGTGTTATTGAGGATTGCTTTAACGACAACGTAAGCCACATAATAAATATCGGCACTAACCTTGAAAATTCCAAAAGGTCCATTGAGCTTGCAGAAAAATACGAAAATGTGTATGCCTCCTGCGGAATACATCCGTCTGACGTTTTTTATGATAATCCCGATGAGGCTACCACTGTCATCGAGGAGCTTCTTAAGCATCCAAAGGCGGTGGCTTTAGGAGAAATCGGTCTTGACTATCATTACGAAAATGTTCCCCACGACCTACAAGCAATTTATTTTGAAAAGCAAATGGCTCTCGCCCAAAAATTGCAGCTTCCCGTTATTATACACGACAGAGATGCACACGGTGATTGCCTTGAAATGATAAAGAAATTTCCTTCTGTTAAGGGTGTTTTCCACAGTTTTAGCGGAAGCGCGGAAATGGCAATGGAGCTTGTAAAATTAGGCTGGTATATTTCTTTTTCGGGAACTGTTACCTTTAAAAATGCCAAAAAGCCAAAGGAGGCTTGCGTATGCGTGCCCCTTGACAGACTGTTAATTGAAACCGACGCTCCCTATCTTGCGCCCTCTCCACACAGAGGAGAGCTTAACCGTTCCTCTTATGTTCAGCTAACTGCTGAGGAAATTGCTCGCTTGCGCGGGATTTCCTTAGATGAGGTACAACGGGCTACAACTGAAAACGCAAAGCGTCTTTTCGGCATAAAATAAAAAATCGCCTCATACTCTTTTATAAGAGGTGATTTTATGAAAAATGATAAGCCGATTTTTTATACAATTCGGTTTGCTTTGATTTCCTTTATTAGCGCAGTTATGATTTTTCTTATCGGATTTGCTTTTACAAATCATATGAAAAATGCAAATTCATCCACTTCCCTGCCTGTTTTTAACGAAAATGACAAAATTCGCTTTGTTATTGATGCAGGTCACGGAGGTGAGGATGCGGGGGCTATTGCAGAGGATGGAACACTTGAAAAGGACTTGAATTTAAGCATAGCAAAGCTACTTGGTGTAGTTTTAGAGCTTAACGGAAACGAGGTTGTAATGACAAGGACCACCGATACTCTGTTATATGACTACTATGACGATTTAGAGGACTACACGGGGCAAAAGAAGGTCTATGATTTAAGAAACAGGTTAAAAATTGCAAGCGAAAAGGAAAACAGCATATATGTCGGTATTCATATGAACAAGTTTTCTATGAGCAAATACAGCGGCTTGCAGGTCTATTATTCCCCAAATAACGATATAAGCTATAATATGGCAGACTCGGTTAAGACAAGGGTTAAGGAATGCTTACAGCCTGACAACAACAGAGGTATCAAACGGGCAGACAGTTCAATTTATATTTTAAACCACGCGCAAATTCCCGCTGTACTTATTGAATGCGGCTTTTTGTCAAACGAAGGCGAGCTTGCTCTTTTAAAAAGTCAGGAATATCAATGCTCCTTAGCCATTACTCTGTTTTCCTCTATAATAGGCTATGGCAATTGACATAATTATAAATGTATGATAAAATCAAATTAGAATTATTCCAAAGGCAAGGATAAAAATATGAAGGAAAAGAAAGTTTATGTTTGTACAGAGTGCGATTATCAAAGCCCTAAGTGGCTGGGTAAATGCCCAAGCTGTAACAAATGGAATACCTTTGAGGAGGAAACCTACACTCAGCCCGCTCCTGTGAAAAATCAGCGCTTGGCTTTGATTACCGATACAAGTGAGCCTGTTTTGTTCAAGGATATGGAAATGCCCGAATACATACGATCACACACAGGCATTACTGAGCTTGACAGAGTGCTTGGCGGCGGTATTGTTGACGGTAGCGTTGTTCTTTTAGCAGGTGAGCCCGGTATTGGTAAATCTACGCTTTTAATGCAGATTTGCTCCAAAATACCTTCAAAAATTCTTTACGTTTCCGGTGAGGAGTCCAAGGGTCAGCTAAAGCTAAGAGGTCAAAGACTCAAGGTTGAGGGCGAGGACACGTACTTTATGACCGAAACCAATGTTGACAGAATTTTGGAATGCGCTGACAAGTTAAATCCGAGGATTATAATTATTGACTCCATACAGACTATGATAGACCCTGCCTGTGCTTCTATTCCCGGCAGCATAAATCAGGTTAAGGAATGCGCAACTAAATTTATTGCCAAGGCTAAGAGCAAGGGCATTTCAATTATTCTTGTCGGACACGTTAACAAGGAAGGCACTATTGCAGGCCCTAAGATTTTAGAGCATATGGTTGATGCGGTTTTATACTTTGAGGGTGAAAGAATTCAATCCTACCGTATTATTCGCGCTATTAAAAACAGATTTGGCTCTACAAATGAAATCGGCGTTTTTGAAATGACCGATACCGGACTTACAGAGGTGCCAAATCCATCCGAAATGCTTCTTTTGGGAAGGCCTGTCGGTGTTTCGGGAAGCTGTGCTGTTTGTGTTATGGAGGGCTCTCGTCCTATTATTGCTGAAATTCAAGCTCTTGTAACTCCCACAAGCTACCCTGCCCCAAGACGCACCTCCAACGGTGTTGACTATAATCGACTTTGTCTGCTTTTGGCGGTTCTTGAAAAAAGACTTGGGCTTAAGTTTTCGCAATGCGATATTTACTTAAATGTTGTAAGCGGCTTGAGGCTTGACGAGCCATCGGTTGACTTGGCTGTTGCGCTTGCTTTGATTTCAAGCATAAAGGACATTCCTATTCCGCAAAATGTTCTTGCTATGGGTGAAATTGGCTTGGCAGGAGAATGCAGAACAATAAGAGATGTTCAAAAGAGGCTAAACGAATCCTATCGCTTGGGCTTTGACACCATTGCAATTCCTCATAAATCAAATGATGAAAAGCTGAAAATCCCTAATAGCGTATCTGTAATTCCAATTCAAAATGTGTATGATGCGTTACTTCTGTTCAAGGAGAAAAACTGAATATAAAAAGGGGCTGACACAAATTAGTTTTTTGTGGTCGTTACCTATACAAAGTCAACAAAAAATCAAGGCGTTTCTTTTGGAAAACCTTGATTTTTTGTTATTATTGCACATAGTGTTCACAATTTGTTGATGCTATGTGTCAGCCCCTTTTTTGTTATTTTGATATGTTAAGAATATCTGTGTAGCTAGCTCCTGTTACGGTTTCACTTGTTTGGTTGTTATCAAGGTAATATGTTTTTTCGTTAGCAAGGACATATGCGCAAAAAATAACATCTGTATCCTTTTTGCTTTCGCTAATGCCAACGATTTTTATTTCAAAATAATCGTGCGGAATTTGGTCATACGGTATGCGGACAGTCTTTTCGGAGTCTACACCTCCTACTGCTGCTATCAAGCCATATTCCATAGATAAATATTTGGAATATTCACTGATTGCCTCGTTATTAACGAAAAAGCCCTGCGCTACAGAATAAGCACCGTTAACCTCATACAATGTGCAGGAATAGCCCTTCCATACGAAAAGTGCATCTACATTATAAATTTCATCATAACCGCATACACATTCTTTTGTAATTGTACATAAGGACAGATATCTTTGTCCTGCGTAGCTTTCACTTACATTAAAGCTATGCTCGCTTGTTCCCTCTAATTTCCTTTGACATCTTGTGCAAATGGAAATGCAATATTTCGGGTCATTTTGGCTTTCATATGCGTGAATACCTTCATAAAACGTCTCACATCTGTTGTAGCCTGTGTAAATTATACCGTTACCGGCTGCGCTCTTTTCCTCATCCGTTGCCTCGGTGGCTAAAATAAAGTTCATATAGCTTTCACCCTTCTGAGATGTAAGGGCCGCAACCACACTGTCACAGTTTTCGCCTACAATATAGAAGTTAACGGGATTTTTACACTTATAGAATATCAAGCTTGAACCGCTTGTCACAAATGTTGCTTCGGCAGGTATGTAGACATTTTTAAGGTATTCGTTGTTTACCGTGTTATAATTGCCTGCAAAATTATGACCGATTTCTACTATACCATCACCCAAAATCAAGGTTTCTATTTTAGTTGTAAGCAATGAGCCCGGACCAAGATATGTAACTGAGTTTGGAATAACAATTGTTCCGCTAAGACCTGACTGGTAAAAGCAGTTGTAGTCAATTGACTTAAGGCTTTCGGGGAAATCTATTGTTGAAAGATTTGAGCAACCGTGAAAAGCACTTTTTCCAATAGATTCAAGCGCGCACCCATCCTCAAAAATAACCTGCTCCAATGGACAGTTTTCAAAGGAATTTGCATTAATGGTTATTAAGCTCTTTGGCAAATAAACCTTTTTCAAGCTCTTCCAATCGTATGTAAAGGTAGCATTCAGTATCTCGGTAATGTCGGGGTGAAAATAGTACTCCTCACAATTGTCTGCATCATAATTACAGCTTACACCACGATAGTTTTTCGGGGTAACACTGCCTACAACAGTACTGTTTCTCATATCGAAGATTTTGACATTTTTCCAAGAGTATGTACCGCCGCTTGTGTCAGTCGATATATAAAGGTTATCCCTTTGTATACTTTGATCGTTAGTTGTTATGGCGCAATACGCAGTTTTAGTGCTGCCATCGGTAAAGGTAAGCTGAACATCGCAATAGTTAGCCATTTCAGAAGCACTTATTGAAATTACCATTAAGCACATTAAAATGGAAAGCATTGCTAAAGCTAAAATTATTTTTCTTTTCATTTCCATTCTCCTAAAATTAACATTTATTTTATTATAATACCTTTTAAAATTTTTGTCAATAGCTACCGCTTGACTTTGGTTTTCTGCATTTGTCTAAAATATAGCATTATAAAACAGTAATATTTTTTCCTTTTCTGCATAAAATAGTAAAAGTGACGATTTATTAAGGAGGATATTATGTGTTCTATTTGCGGAGCGGTAAGCTTTAAAGACTCACCTTCTCTTTCGTATTCTGTAATAGAAAAAATGAACAAATCAATGAAGCACAGAGGACCTGATGAAAGTGATATTTTCACGGGGGAGTGTGCGATTTTCGGTCATAATCGACTAAGCGTTATGGACCTTGAAAACGGAAAGCAGCCATTTAGTGTAATATACGGAAATAAAAAATACACTATTGTATATAACGGAGAAATTTACAATTGCAGTGAATTAAAAAAGGAATTTGAGAAAAGAGGAATACGCCTAAAAACCAAGTGTGACACTGAGATTGTTTTATATTCCTACATTGTTTACGGCAAGGATTGCCCTCAAATGCTCAACGGAATTTTTGCATTTGCAATTTACGACGGAGAAAGTGTATTTTTTGCGCGTGACAGGTTTGGGGTAAAGCCTTTTTACTATGCGTTAAAGGGGAATGAGCTTATTTTTGCCTCGGAAATTAAAGCAATGCTAAAGCATCCTCTTATTTCAAGCAAAATTGACAAAAGGGGATTATGGCAGATTTTATACCTTAGTCCTAACTTTGTGTCGGGAGAAAGTGTTTTTTGCGATATTTTGGAATTATGCCCCGGGGAGTGTATGATTTTCGGGCAAGACGGCCTTACAAAATGGAAGTATTGGCAAATTACTGCCAAGCCATATTTTAAGGACCGAAGCTACGCAATTGAAAAAACCAAGGAGCTAATGGTGGATGCGGTTACAAGACAGCTTGAGTCAGATGTGCCGCTTAGCGTTTTGCTCTCCGGCGGACTTGACTCAAGCGTTGTAAGCGCCATTGCCAGCAAGCATTACAAGGAAAAGGGCCTAACTCTTGACACCTATTCCTTTGAGTATGAGGGAAACAAAGAAAGCTTTGCAAAAAGTCTTTTTCAGCCTGAGAAGGATGATGATTTTGCAATTTACTTAGCGGATTATTTAGGAACAAATCACACCGTGCTTACCTGTCCGACAAATGAGGTATCTAAGCTCTTGACTACATCGACAATTTACCGTGATTTGGTTGGTCAAGCCGATATTGACTCCTCTCTGTTATATTTCTGTAAAGAAATTAAGAAAAATCACACGGTTACCTTAAGCGGCGAATGCTCCGATGAAATATTTGGCGGATATCCTTGGTTTTACCGCGCCGAAATGCTGTATTCAGACTTTTTCCCGTGGATTCATTCTCCAAGATTGAGAGCTTCATTGTTCAGGGACGATGTGTCAAATAGCGACACAGGGTACGACTATGTGCGAGATATTTACAAAAAATCCCTTACAGAGTGTCCCGTTTTAGAGAGTGATAGCGACGAAATGAGAGTTTCACGAATTGCGTCGTATTTAAGCGTTAACTACTTTATGACCTCTCTTTTACAAAGAAAGGACAGAATGAGTATGGCAAGCGGAGTTGAGGTAAGAGTGCCCTTTGCCGACCATAGAATTTTCGAGTTCGTATTCAATGTGCCTTGGGAGTACAAATTTGAAAACGGTGTCGAAAAGTCACTCTTGCGTAACAGTATGGTTGACTATTTACCCGATAAAATTCTTTGGAGAAAAAAGAGTCCTTACCCGAAAACACACAATCCCGAGTATATGAAAAATGTGCTTGGGCTTCTTGACGAAAGGCTCAAGAAAGGCGGCTACCTTAGTGAGCGCCTTGATAAGCATAGGCTTGATGACATACTGCAAAGGAACGATACCTGGTTTGGTCAGCTAATGTCAACACCGCAGCTTATAGCGTGGTTAATTCAGCTTGATTATTTTATGGAGCATTTCAACGTAAATCTTGTTGATTAATATTTATGCGCCGATTGGGTTCTCTGTTCGAGAACTCAATCGTTTTTTGTTAGCTTTATTATTGACTTTTACCATAGTATATGGTAAAATGCCCTTTGAAAATACATTTTTGAGGTTTTCTTACTATGCTTATAAAAAACAACTATAAGGCAACTATTGTTGCCGCCTGCTTAGGCTACATAACTCAGGCAATTATGCTGAATTTCCCGCCCTTGCTATATCTTTTCTTTCAAGCGGAGCTTGGTCTTACTCTTTCGCAGGTCAGCTTTTTAATTACCGCTAATATTATTATAGAGCTTGTTGTTGACATTATTGTTTCCAAAATTGCTCCTGACGTTGGCTATCGACCTCTTGTTATTTTGGCAACGGTCTTTGCTACTCTTGGTCTTGTGGCTATGTTCGTTTTTCCGACCGTTATGGAAAACAAGTTTTTAGCTCTTATTCTTTCAATGATGCTTTGCGGCGCAGGCGGTGGAATTATGGAGGTTTTAATAAGCCCTGTTGTTGAGGCCTGTCCCACTAAAAACAAAAGCGGTATGATGAGCCTTTTGCACTCCTTTTATTGTTGGGGGCAAGCAGGTGTTGTGCTAATTTCTACTGTATTCTTCCAAATTTTTGGACTTGAAAACTGGATTTACATTGCTATTGCTTGGACAATTGTTCCTCTTACCTGTTTATTTTTGTTTACAAGAGTTCCAATTTACACGCTTGAAGAGGAAGCTACCGAAAAGCCAAGTGTTATTTCCTTATTTAAAAATAAGCTTTTCTGGTTACTTGTTGTTATGATGATTTGCGCAGGAGCTTCTGAGCTTGCAATGGCACAATGGGCATCTGCCTTTGCCGAAACCGCCATTGGCAGAAGCGACCTAAAGTGGCTGACTGACTTGCTTGGTCCTTGTCTGTTTGCTGTATGTATGGGTCTTGCAAGAGTTTTCTATGCAAGGATGTCAGAAAAAATCAATCTTGCCAAAGGATTATTTATTTCTTCCATCGTTTGTATAGCATCATATTTAATTACAGTCTTGTCCCCATTCCCTGTTTTGTCACTCTTTGGTTGCGCCCTTTGCGGAATTGGCGCAGGTATTATGTGGCCTGCATCCTTTAGTATGGCAAGTGACAAAATTCCAAGCGGCGGTGTTCTTATGTTCGGCTTGCTTGCCTTGGCAGGTGACTTTGGCTGCTTGGCAGGTCCTTCGATTGCGGGTCAAATTTCTTCATTCTTTAACGACAACCTAAGAGTTGGCTTTGCGGTTTCGATTGTGTTCCCGCTTGTTCTTGCAATTATTTGCTTAATTATGCTTTTAAAACGAAAAAAAGACAAATAAACAATAAAGACAAAAATGTCAAGTTAGCAAATCTAACTTGACATTTTTTCATATGATTTCTATTTCGCGCGGGGCTTTTATTGATACGTCCTCGCCTTTTTTCATTGAAATTTGAATTTTTCCATAAGGAGTGACTATTTCAAGCTCTGCCTTTTCAAGGTCAAAGAGCTGTGGCTTTAGCTTGATTTTTTTGAAAGCAGGCTCTATAATTTCTATTCCGCTTAGCGCTTTTTTAAGCACATAGGCAGGTGCGGCGCCCCAAGAATGTGAATAGTCACAATCCATATTCTCCCAAGCCTCTGAAAGACCCTTATCGCATTTATTAATAATGCTTTCATACCGTCTTATTAATGCAAAGCCGTATTCTTCAAGCAAGCTTTCATTATAAAGAGCGTTGAGAAGATAAAAATAGAAATATGGCTGCATTTCAAGCTTGGTTAAGTCCTTGCAAACATATTCAATCAAGTCCCTTCTTAATTCCTTCGGCGCTATGCCGAAAAGAACTGCTAAGGTGTTTGCTTGCTTTAAATAATACACGGTTTTTGTGTTTTCGGGCAGCCACTCATTTTCACTTACTAAGTTGTCTGTATTCAAGCCACCCACATATAAGCCCTTGCTTTTATCAAAAAGATGCTTATTTATGTTATTTTTTAAATTTTCTGCTTTTCTAAGACACTCTTCAGCGCTTTTTTCACAATTTGCGATTTTGTAAAGCTCTGCCGATTTAACGAGAGCATTGTAATAAAACATACAAAGCACGCTTTGTCCAAGCGCTTTTGGCGGATGGTGGAGGCTAAAGCCCTCCATTTTTCCGTGTGACATCATATTGCCGCCGTCTAAAAACTCATCTTTTTCGCAGCTTGCAACTACCCAGTCAACGAACATATAGTCTGGGGCATATTCCACTAAGCCGTTTTCGCTTGAAACATATTTATCAAATCTATTAAGCAAAAGTCCAAGGGCTTCTAAATCAATTACGTCCTTGTTGCCTGTGTGCATATAATGGTCAAATACCCACCAAGGATAAATAAGACTGTAGGTTGTGTGGAACAAGCGTCCGTTTTGCACCTTTAAAAGCTTGGCTGTTCTTATAATGTCAAGCTCTGCAAGGGTAGGATCTCCCAAGGACAGATATTCTATCATTGACTGAATATAATAATCTCCTGTGCAAGCAAGGGGCTCCTGGTGAGTTGGGGAATCCAAGTGGATTGTTTGTCTGCATATTTTAAGTGAGTGCATACAAACATTATAAATTTTGTTTATCAATTCGTCAGAGCAATCAAAGTAGCCCTCAGTATATACAGGGTAGCGCACATATTTTATACATAGCTCAACAGTAGCCTCTGTCTTACCCTCATTTATGATTTCAAGCTCTATTTGACCTATGCTTCTCATTCTTGGGCACAGGTGAGTCCTGCTTTTGTCGAAAATAACAGTTTCCGTTATTCGACCTGCTTTGCCTTCCTCGGAGCTTGTCATTTTAAGGGTGCATTTCCCGTCGCATTTTACCGTTATTTGTGGGTAGGCAGAGTAAATTTTGTCAAAAAACAAACACTCCTTGCCACTTTTTCCACTTTCAACCGTTATTTTACGGAAATTTTGCGGGTAAATAAATTCCTCTGTCAAATGGCTTAAGGGTGAGGGAATTAAGTCAAGCGCTTCTGCGGTTACACACGCCTTGCTGTATGGATTTTCATTTTTTGTGTAATCGGTATAAAATGTGTCAAGCCTTTCGGAAAGAATACGCGCATCCCAGCTATCATCTCCTAACCATTCCTTGTTTTCCTCGTTGGTGACTCTTATGTAAAGTCCGAAAAAACCAAAATCATATTCGTTAAGGGCTGTGGGGCAGGATGTGACAAGGGCGGTAATTTTTAGCTTGCCTGTCTTGTTTACCTCATATATTTCGTAATAAGACTCCTCGATTTTTCCGTTTAAAAAATCTCCGCCTACGCTTGTTGGGCCTCTGCCCATATATTCCCCATCAACAAATAACATATATCTTGCGTTGGCACTGATTTCTATTTTGATTCGGGAGCTTGTTTCAATTTCCTTGGTAAATTCGGCAATACAGAATTTTTTGTCCTTGCAATCCTGATAAAGCTCCTTATTAATCCATATAAATTTACTGTTTTTCTTCATTTACTTCCTCTTTTTTAGGTGCTTCAAGCGCTAAATCCCCTTCCTTAATCCAACCGATTTTTTTGAAAAGCAGGGTCATAAGCACAGAAATAACAGCAGGCAAAATAATACATAAAAGTATTAGTCCTGTCCACATTAATGCAGGATTTTGATTTGGCTCGGTTATAACACCGATAGGGCCTACCAAGCCACAGGTGCCCATACCTGCTGACACGCCTTGACACTTAAGCTTGAACACAAGTGTTGATAAGGGACCGCATATTGCGCCTGCCAATGTTGGCGGAATCCATATTCTTGGGTTTTTGCAAATGTTACCCATTTGGAGCATGCTTGTGCCTAAGCCCTGTGACACAAGTCCGCCTACTCCGTTTTCCTTAAAGCTCATTGTAGCAAAGCCTACCATTTGAGCGCAGCAGCCAACAACAGCGGCGCCGCCTGCTAAAAGGAAGCCCTCCTCTGTTCCGTTTGATACTGCAACAAGGTATGCAGAGGGTGAAAAAATCATTGCGCAAATTGCGGCGCTTGAAATTGGCAGAGTTAATATTACTCCTACGACCACAGCAACAATTACGCCCATTATAAATGGCTGGAAGGTTGTGGCAAGTGAAACAAACACACCTAAATAATACATTACATATGCGATTATAGGGCATAAAAGCCAAGATGCCAAGAAGCCTACAAGAAGTGTTACAACAGGGGTGACAAGAATATCAACCTTTGTTTTCTTGGAAACAAATTTGGCAACCTCACAGGCTATTATTACCGCAAAGAATGCGCCTGCCGGCCCTGCGCTGTAAAACACGTCGCTTAGATTTATTTTAGCGCCCACCGCCCAGCCTGTAATAGCTCCGTCATTTATAATAGCACCAATAGCGTTTCCCATAGCACCTACAACTGCGCTTGAAAGTATTACAAGCAAATCAGCCTTCAATGATATGGCAATTGCAACGCCTATTGCCATTCCTGTGGCTGCCTGTGCGTAGCCCGCTATATCCATAAGAAAGGAAAGGCCTGTGTACTGACCGATTGTTTTTAAAATTGTACCTATCAAAAGTGTGGCGAACAAGCCCTGCGCCATTGCGCCCATTGCAGTTACAAAATACTTTTTTGAATATTCCTTGACCTTATTCATTTTTCTCTCCTACAAGAAGTATTTTTGTTACCTACAATATAGCACACCAAAAAGCAAAATTCAACAGTTTGCTTGACAAAAAATTGAAATAATTATATAATTAAGCTAAGAGTTTTTTAAGGAGGCTTTTATGGGCTTTTTATATTTACTTGAAGGCATACGCTGCCCTTTTCTTGATTTCATATTTTTAATAGTTACTGCCTTGGGTGAGGAAATTGCTTTTTTGGCAATTTCGGTTATTATTTTTTGGTGCGTTTCCAAAGCAGAGGGATACTATATTCTTTCCGTTGGATTTATCGGCACTACTGTAAATCAGTTTTTAAAGCTGATTTTCAGAATTCCCAGACCTTGGGTTTTAGACTCCGCCTTTACTCCTGTTGAAGGGTCAATTGAGGAAGCAACAGGCTACTCCTTCCCGTCGGGACATACGCAAAGCTCCGTTGGCACATTCGGCGGAATTGCTGTTTTTGCCAAAAAGAATTGGTTAAGGATTGTTTGCATTGTTATTTGTGTGCTTGTTCCCTTTTCGCGTATGTATTTGGGCGTACATACTCCCCTTGACGTGGGTGTTTCTGTGTTGATTGCTCTTTTCCTTATTTTTGCAGTACGTCCCATTTTCAAGCTTGGTGAAAAGAAGGAATTTGTAATGTACATTTTCCTTGGCTTTATGGCGCTTGTTTCGTTTGGTTACCTTTTATTTGTGGAGCTATACAGCTTCCCTGCCGATATTGATGCACATAACTATGAGTCGGGACTGAAAAACGCATACACGCTTTTTGGCGCGCTTATAGGTATGCTGATTTCCTATCCTATTGAAAAGCGCTTTGTTCGCTTTGAGGTTACGGGCAAATGGTACACACAGATATTAAAATGTGTTATCGGGCTTGTTCTTGTAGTTGGCTTAAAGGAGCTGTTAAAGCTTCCTTTGGAAGCTTTTTTGCCTGCTGACACCGTAGCAAGAGCTATAAGATATGCTCTTATCGTTGTTTTTGCGGTTGTTGTTTACCCTCTCTCATTTAAGCTGTTTAAGAAATTGGAAAATAAAATTGAAGCGAAAAGAATTAGGGAATAAGATAAAAATATGGCATTGCTCAAGGGCAATGCCATATTTTTATCTTATTCTTCTGTTTTGATCTCTCTTTGATTCGGGAAAAATACATTTGAAGCCCTTAACGCCTAAGATATAGGACAAAAAGGCTACAAGCGCGCCGGGGATAATTACCGCTATATAGATAAGGGAGTGTACTATGGGGCTTGCAAAGTCTATTTGAGTAATCCACATATACATACCGTTATAATAGTGAGAAATTATTCTGAATACACCGTATATATCGTTTACAAAGGATGGCTCCTCGGTTACAAGGAATGAGAAAATCAAGGCTATTACACCTGTAAAAATTGCGATAAAGTTGGCGATTAGGTAAAAGTATAAGCCGTTAAGAATGTTCTTATTTAATCTGCCACCGTCAATTTTGATTTTGTCCTGCGCGCCACGCTCCCACATTGCTGTGTAGATAAGGGAAAAATACATAAGCACGGTTATTACACCCATTATGTAAAACACAGCGTTATTGTTCATTTTTGTGGAAATCAGCTTTGATGTAAGAAGCACGACTAAGCTGAAAATCATCATACCCATATGGTTGATAAACAGCTTAAATATACTATCAAGATTTTCTTTTATATATTTTATCATTTTTTGTTCCTTTTCTTTTTTTGGTACATATATATTATATAAGTTAAAAGATAAAATTGCAACATATTTTAAAAAATTAATTTTTTTGATACAAAATAGAATTAATGTGTGATACAATATAATTATACAAAACATCAGGAGGTTAAAATGCAAAGTAAATTTCCAATTGACTCTATGCCACCGCTGGTAAGAGAGTTTGCACAGTATAAGCTGACTATACAGGCTTGCTCCTCTAAGACTGTTGATGAATATCTTTCTGACCTTCGTCTTTTCTTTAAATACATATATGCTAAAAGAAACAGTATTGCTCTTTTTTCGGACTTTTTTGAAAAGTTAGATATTTCAAGGCTTGATAAGGATTTTATATGTTCGGTTAGTACTGAGGAAATTTATGACTTTTTCTTTTATGTATCTAACGAAAGAAGAAACGGTGTTTGCGCAAGGTCGAGAAAGCTATCGGCAATTAAGTCCTTTTACAAATATATTTGCCAAAAAAAGCGCTTGATGGATAAAAACCCTGCAATTGACGTAGAAGGTCCTAAAAAGAAGCAGACGTTACCTAAGCATTTATCACTTAATGAGAGCATTGCTCTTTTAGAGGCTATTGAGGGCGATACAGAATCAAAATTCAAGGAAAGAGATTATGCAATCGTTACTCTGTTTTTGAATTGCGGTATGCGTTTGTCGGAGCTGTGCGGCATTAATTTGAGCGACCTTGACAGAGAGCTTCGTTCCTTGCGCGTTATCGGTAAGGGTAATAAGGAAAGAATTGTTTATCTTAATGATGCTTGCCGTGACGCAATTAACAAATACTTACCTATAAGGCGAGATGAAAAGTACAAAAAAATAAACACAAATGCGCTTTTTATAAGCAAGCAATATAAAAGAATAAGCCATAAAACTGTTCAATGGCTTGTTTACAAGTATCTTTCCTTGGCAGGTCTTGACTATAAGCATTACTCCACCCATAAGCTAAGACATACAGCTGCCACCCTTATGTATCAGACGGGAAATGTGGACGTAAGAGTGTTAAAGGAAATTTTAGGGCACGAGCAATTAAACACTACTCAAATATATACTCACGTGTCTAACAAGGGTATGCAGGACGCCATTAACAACAACCCTTTAGCCAACATCAAAAGCAAGAAAACAGAGGAATAATATTTATATTATCAACAATTTTAGTTATTTTTTGTGTATTTTTAACAAAATTCGTTGATTGTTTTTGTTAAAAATCACTATTGACAGATAAGCTGAAAATCTATATAATTAATAAGGCAATCGCCAAGAAGCATTTTTTTGGTGTTTCAAAATTTATTTTTTAGGAGAATAACCATGTTTGAGAAATTAAAGAATATCTTAGTTGAAGAGCTTTCCCTTAATCCAGATGACATCACAATGACCGCAGAGCTTACAAATGACCTTGGCATCAACTCACTCGAGCTTGCTGACCTCGTTCTTCTTTGCGAGGAGGAATTCGGCATGGAATTCAGCGAGGACGACATTCACAAGTTCATCACCGTTGGTGACGTTGTTGAGTACCTCGAGGCTAACGCACAGTAAATTTGAACATATTAAAAAAACAGAATTTCCTTTTTTGGAAATTCTGTTTTTGTTTATGTGGCTACTAGCTTGCTGTTATTTAAACTCCTTAGTTGAAAAAATGATATTATCGTCCTTTTTTAAGTAGAATAATGCTACTGATGAGCATCCAAATTCGAATGTATCCACATCCTCATCAGAAATATGTTCTATTTGAATATGTACACTGCCCTTATCTTCTGTTAGCATTTCCTTCGGTAAGGTAATTTGTTCACTGTAATTAAAAACAAATTTGTCGGCATTATCATCGTAATCAACCAAATACTTTTTCGTAAACAATTCATCTATATCAAATTCATGTAATATAACTTTTTCATTGGTTTCACCATTTACAATTCTAACACAAACCGGCG
>JAFTZI010000140.1 GCA_017461055.1 Clostridia bacterium
GTCAACCTTACCTGCATGAACAGATTCTGCTGACACCATTAATACAAGTGTCAAGGCAAAAATAACTGCCATGACAAGTGTTAGAAAAATTTTCTTTTTCATACTTTTTCTCCTTAAATTATAATATTATAACTTCGCAGGATAATTATAACATGCCAAGCAGCAATTGTCAACATTAAAGTTTTTAAGTGTATCTTTATTTTTTGCAAAATTTCGTTTTATCGACACGTCCCAAGGCTTTTTGCCTTGGGACGTGTTTACATAAATGTTATTTTTTCTTTTTCCTTTTGTCGGTTGCCTCGATGTTGTCCTTCCAGTCCTGGCGGACAACGCCTTTTTTTCTGTACTGTCTTACGGTTTCCGCCATTTCGCAAAACAGGATGTCTGTTCCTGTGGAAACATCGTAATTGGCTGCCCTCTCCCCTCGTATTCCGATATTTTCAGCAGTTTCAACCGCATCAATATTAGCGGCTACAAACAGAAATTCCCAACCGTATTTTCCTTCCTGCCGTTTAATCATTTCCTTTATTTTGTTGCTACTGTAATTGTAGCTTGCATTTTCCATACCGTCAGTTGTAATAATGAATATGGTATGCTCGGGCACGTCCTCTGCTCTTGCGTACTTATGAATGTTGCCGATATGATGGATTGCTCCGCCTATGGCATCAAGCAGGGCTGTCATTCCCCCTGTTACATAATCCTTTTCGGTGAGTGGCTTAATTTCCTCTAAATCAACTCTGTCGTGTATTACCTCTGAGCGATTTGAAAACATTACCGTTGATACAAGCACACGTCCGTCATCGCCCTTTTGCTTTTCCACCATTGAGTTGAAGCCACCTATTGTGTCGCTTTCCATTCCCGACATTGAACCGCTTTTGTCTAAGATAAACACAAGCTCCGTAATACCGTTCTTAACCTTTTCTGTCATTTGTAAATCCTCCATAAAATAAAATGTGATTGCTTGGTTTTTCAACCTTACAATCACATTATATACCTTATTTTCGGACTTACGGTAAACCGTCAATTTACTCCTAAGCCAACCTGGTCGAATTTAAAAAGAACCTCATTGATTTCAAATATATCATAGTTACCGTTCATTATAAAGTACTCTATGATTATGTCAAATTTACTGCTTCGTGACAAGGTAAAGCCAACAGTTGCCAAAAGGCGCTTGGCTTCCTCAAGGGTTAATTCAAGAGAAATTGCAAAGGCTATAACCGTATTTTTGCTTGGCTTATAGCTTTTGTCATTCATAATCTTATACCAGGTTTGCTTGCTTACATTAGCCTTTTTGTAGCACTCCACGTCGGTCATTCCCTTAATGTCAATTAGCTTTAACAGTGTTACTGCAAAGGTATCGTCCATTGACGATAGCATTTCCTCTAAGGAAGCTGTTGGGGAAAGGTCATATGTGCTTGCATATATATGCTCGCTCGAAACGGAGTGTTTCCTTTCCTTCCTGTCGTCCCTTGACAGCCTTTTGCGCGTTTGCACATTGCTTCTTATGGTGTTTTGATGCTTGCTTACGTAAGTGTCGTCAATAAGCTGCTTAATATCGGCAAAAATCTTTTCCGTTAACGTAAATGATGTTTTATCATACACCACCAAATACACAAGCATTTCATTTTCAAAAAGGAAGCTTTGTATAATGTCTGTTGCTATCTTTAAGGCTTTGTCCTTGGGGAAGCCATACAGTCCTGTTGATATCAGCGGCAAAGCAAGGCTTTGACATCCGTTTTCCAAGGCAAGCATAAGGCTTTTTTTGTAGCAGGACTCCAAAAGAGCGACACTCCCCGCCCTGTTTTCCCCGTTCCATACAGGACCTGCGGTGTGTATTATATATTTACAGGGCAGCTTAAAGGCAGGTGTAATTACCGCATCTCCCGTCTTACATCCGCCAAGCCCTTGGCAATATTCATGCAGCTCCTTGCCTGCCGCCTTGTGAATTGTCAAATCAACTCCCCCGCCGGGCTCTAAGTCGCAATTTGACGGATTGACTATGGCATCACATTCAATTTTTGTTATGTCCTGTCTTATTATCTGTAATGGCATAATTACCTCCGTTCAATTTGTGCTACTTCTTTACTCAGTGTATTTCCAAACAACAGGCGCCTTTGAATCATTCCACCATGTGTTCCAATCCTTTGGCTCACTCTGTGCTTCAGCGTAAATTGTTAAGGAGCGGCAGCAGGAAAATGCATACTCGCCTATGTAGGCTACGCTTTTGGGAATTACTACCCTTGTTAAAGCCTCGCAATAAGAAAATGCATGCTCACCTATGCTTGTTACGCTATCGGGCAGTACCACGCTTGTTAAGGCGCTGCAATAAGAAAACGCAGAATTGCCTATATCGGTTACGCTATCGGGGATTTCTACGGTTATTAAAGCATCGCAATCAGAAAATGCAAAATCTCCTATGCTGATGACACTGCTTGGAATTTCCACATTTTTCAAGCCATAGCACCACATAAACACAGAATCGTTTATTTGGGTTACGCTGTCGGGAATTATCACGGTTGTTAAGGCGCCGCAGTGCATAAACGCAGAGTCGCTAACGGTTGTTACGTTTTTTGGAATTTCCATATATGTTAATGCTTCACAGTAAGAAAAAGCGCTATCACCTATTACGGTAACGTGGCTTGGAACTAAAAAGGTAGAGTCCTTTTTACCAACAGCATATTGTATAAGTGTTTTTGTGTCCTCTGTATAGAGATTTCCATCAATGGATTCATATGATGTATTATTTTCATTTACATCTATGCTCACTAATGCCTTACACTCCAAAAACGCATGAGTGCCTATGCTTTTCACATCCTTTGGAATAGCTATGCTTGTTAAGGACCTGCAATTAGAAAATGCGCTGTCACCTATACTGTTTACGCCTTGCGGAATTACTATGCTTGTTAATGCCTTGCAATTAGAAAACGCCTTGCTTCCTATGTCGGTTATGCCACCGGGAATTACCGCGCTTGTTAAGGAGTAGCAATTCATAAGCATTGAATCGCTGATAACCGTTACTCCGTTGGGGATTACTATACTTGTTAAGGATTGGCAACCGTAAAATGCGGAATTGCCTATACTGATTACGCTATCGGGAATTGATATGCTTTTTATTGAGTCACAATTCATAAAAGCCGAATCGCCTATTCTTACCACAGGCACGCCCTTTATTTCCGAAGGAATTTCAAGATGTCCCGTTTCGTTAACTATTTTATCAGCCTTTACATTTGTTATTTCGTAGCCGCCTTCAACCTGCTTAAGACCGTAAACATATTTGTCCGTGTGGAAATAGATGAGAACGCCGATTATAGCACAAATAACAGCAAAAACGCCAAATAATATTAAGTACTTCCTCAAAACCAGGTTTTTGCTTTTCCTTATCTCTTTTTTAATGCTGTCTTCTATCCTTGATTTACAGTTTAACAGCTTTTTCTTAGTACTCTCGTCACAAATATTAATCAGCGACTTGTAAGCTTCTTCCTTATCAAGAGGATTTCTGCCTAATCCAAGCTCATCAAAATTTACAGCTTGACGCTCTGCAAAAAGCATTCCCAGCAAAGCCCTTTGGTTATCCGGCTCGTTTTGTAGAATTGATTTGTATTTCGTTTTAGCTGTCGGAAAGGCTCGTTTTTTTAAGTACTCGTCAGCAGAATTTAAAATATTTTCTCTTATACTTTTTTTACAGCTGTTCAAAAACAGCTTGGTTTGATTGTCACCGCAGGCATAAAGCTGTTGATAATATGTTGAGCCTGCAATTTCGGTAGTAAGCTTTGTTAACGCTTCCTTGCTCGTCACCTTGAATTCACATAACAGCATGCCAAGTAAATATTTCTGCTCATCGTGTCCGCTCAGCTTTCGATAATAATCCTGTGCTACACTCCATTTTTTCGCTTTAAGACTATCACTTGCTTTTTCGATTATGTTGCTTTCGATTTTTTTCGTAATCCTTTGCAGCTCTTCCTTGATTTCATCACTGCATGTACTGATCAGAACAAAATAGCTTGCAAGGTTGTCAAGAAGCTCATCGTTGTTTTCAAGCTCTTCAAGGGTTGATGCCCTGCCTTCAACAAGCAGCAATCCCAAATGGGCGCTTTCGTTGTTTGGCTCGAAGCCCAACGCCTTTTCAAAAAACTCCTTCGCTTTTGCAAATTCTCCCACCTTAAGAAAGCCATTTGCTCTATCTATTAGTGGGTCAACATATGTATTGTGCATAGCTGTTGAGGGTTGATTGGTGAAGCCTTCCTCTTTTTTAACTATGATTTTGCCTATACCTCTTACAAGGTCCTGCTTGGCACCGACCTTGCCCATATCCTGCGCTTGAAGCTTGGCAAATTCTCTTGGCATATCATAGGCATCAATTCCCTTAAAGCAAGGAATTAATGCTCTTGTGCTGTCCTGCTCCATTAATTTTAAAAATCTTGACCACTCATTTTTTACCCATACTGCATTAAAGTAGTCATAGGACGTTCCGAAAACAAGCATCACCTTAGCAGAGTGTAAAGCGGAAAATATGTAAGGCTCATATGCTCTTCCAAGCTTTTCCTCAAGGGTTATTCTTGAAAAGAAAACCTTGTAGCCTCTATTGGTCAGTGCGTCATATACATCCTGTGCTATTACGCTGTCAATGGTTCTTTCGCCTTTTTCATCTGTTTCCTTGTAGCAGATAAAAATATCATAGGGCTCCTCCTTAGAGGATATTTCTATAATGCTCTTACGCAGCTCCTCTATTGTCTTTGCTTCCTCGCGGTAAACAGTCTTTGCCTCTATATCGGCATTTTCGATAGTTAGCTCGTAGTTTTCATCAGCAAAAACACTATCGAAGGATGAACGGTGACAGGTTGGTATTTTGCTTTCAGTCTTTGGGTCGTCCACGTATTCTATTCCGTATTTACACAGAACAAGTCCCCAATAAGCCTCTGCCTCCTCGGGAAATTCGTCTGCTATGGTTTCATAAACGCTATATGCCTTATCAAATTCGCAAAGCATTCTCAGACGGTTCGCGCGGTCAAATTGCTTTCTCTTTTTTTCGTTATTCAAATTAGGAACGGTCTGCTTAGTGCCGCAATAATCACATATACATATGGTGCTTCCCTCTTCAATGGAAAGCTCACCGCCACACATTTTACATTTCAAAACTGCCATACCCTATTTTCCTTCCTGTCATAAACGTATATACACATCTTTGCTGCTGTATCAAACTTTTCTTGAAAAGCTATAACTATATAATATCATACAATGCCATTTATTGCAAGAAAATGTTATTTTTTATATAATAAACTCATTTTTTGCTCTTATTTCCGCAATTTATGCTTACTCCGTAGCTTTCGTCTGTAAATGCAAGCAGCCACTCAATACCTTTCGGTAAGGAGTGGCTGCTTTTCACTTTTAAAAGTATTTATTAATCATTTGATAATTTCGTTATACGAAGCAAAATAGTATTTTCCGTCAAGCTTGCCCTTTGTGGTGTCCTGTATGTATGAATATTCTGTTCCGTTATCAACATAAGCTCCCATAGCAAGCTTTATATCCTTTTGTAAGTCGGTAAAGCCAACTATTTTCAACTCAAACACAGAAAGCTGATAGCTTGTCATTTCTGCGTTGATTACACCGCTTGCAGCTTCTCCGTTCTCGCCGAATATGCTGTTGTTTCCAAGCTTATCCTTTGTCACTACGAAAGCACCGTATTTTAAGGTCTTACCTGTTGCTTCCTCATATTCGGAAACAGCCTTAACATCTACACTATAGCCTATTGCAATTCCACTACCGTTTTCCGAAGCAGAATAGCCACGGCACGCAAACAGTGGGGCAAGCTCCTTTTCAACATAATCGTCACATCTTGTACAGCCGTCTCTCTTATAGCCCTTTTCAAGATACCCCTTTTCATAATTGGCTATTATGCGGATATCGTGGCCAAGAGCAGGGTTTTGTTCTGTATAGGCTGTATCAACATTTGGAAAATCCTCAAAGGATGTAAGGGTTTTACCGCCGCCCTTCGAAGCCTCTACATATGCCTGTCTGCCTGCTGCTTCACAGGTGGCTGTTTCTATAATGGTAAATCTTGTTTTACCCTGTGAGTCGCCAAGCACATAAAGCTCCATACCGTTCGGGAATTGACAGTTAATCATTTTTACATAAATTGCACCTGTGCAGGATTGAAGGGTTTTGTGCTCAAAAATGACGTTTTCGAGAATTGCCTCTTGCCCTTCTCGCGCGTGATTATCCTTTAAATAGCTATCAATCTTAAATGCATTTGTTGTAAATCTTGAATTTTTAATGTAGGAATTGGCGCTCATAGAAAGCCATTCGCTTGTTGATGTACCGTACACTACACAGCCCTCTATCTCAACAAGGCTTTCCATAAGATTACCGCCCGCATTTCTTGTGCCAAGGGCAGCATAGCGGCTTTGGGGAGATCTGATAATAGAGTTTGTTGCCTTAATGTTATTTGTACATTCAGACATATTTGGGTGAAAGTAAACTGTCCATTCTCCGGTATTATAGTTTCTTACATACATATTATTAAGCTCAACCGTACCGCTGAAAACAACAACAGCAGGACCGTTTGCCGCATAATCCGGGTATACTGTGCCTTCCCCGTTAGGATTTACAATTGCACCGTTTGAAACGGTTATGGTTTCATCGGTTGGCTCAGTGTAGTTAAGATAGTCAACCTCTGTATCTCCGTTTAAAATGAGCTTAGCGCCCTTTGACTTAAGTCCCATGCCGTATACAGAGCCTGCACTGCCACCGCCGCCATTATATACAATTGTGTATCCGTTAAAGTTAACGGTTACGGTAATGTCCTTATCAAGCACTATTGCATTGACTGTTTTGGGAATAATTATGTCCCCTGTAAGATTTACGGTTATCTCGTCCCCTACCTCAGCTGCTGAAATTGCACTGTGAATTTCATCAAGGCTGCCTGTTGAAACGATTGTTTCCACAGCGCTAACGCCAAAGGCAAGCAAGCAAATAAGCATAGCCGCCATTGCTATAATTAAAAACGCTTTCTTCATAATTCTCTCCGTATAATTGTATTTGTGTTTATATTTATATTATAGCACGAATATGCTTTCAAATCAACTGTTCAATTTTCACAATTTAAGGCTCAACACGCCTTGCCCCTTGCTCCAAAATTTGTTGAATTTGACGATTA
>JAFTZI010000141.1 GCA_017461055.1 Clostridia bacterium
GTATACTCCGCTCTTGTCAGAAAGCGCCTTGTATTCAGCATAAGATTTTGTTGTAGCAGTAATCACGTTGCTAACCGGCGAAGCGCTTAATTGTTCTGCTGTGCCAACGTAATAAATCGCTTTAAGGGATGTACAACCCTCGAATGCGTTGCTGCCAATAGTTGTTACTTTACTACCGATAGTAATGGTTTCGAGCTTTGTACAGTTCTTGAATGTTGATTCACTGCCTATCTTAGTCATTGTTTCCGGGAATTTTACACCTTTAAGGGGGACATCGGTAAATGTTCCGGAGTTCTCGAAATAGCTTAATTGAGTTCTTGTAAGGTCAAGCACCTGTCCGTCAAACAAGCTTGTGCATCCGGAAAAGTGATTATTCTGTGCCATGGTTTTAAGCTGTGTCAAATTCTCTAAGTTTATGTACTTTAATTTAGTACATCCGCTAAAAGAGTTGGTGTTAATAGCTCTCGTATCAAGTCTTAAGTAACAATACTCGAGATTTTTCAAACCGTTAAACAACGTCTTAAAGTTGTCCATAGGCTTACCAAGAAAATTAGCATTGCCTGTGTTTCTTACAACATCATCATCCATCAAATTAATTACTACAATTTTGCTTTTAATTGATGTTGTTCCATCCTCAAGCTTAGCGTCCCATGACTGAACCTCGTCCCAGCCTTCTGCTCTCCACGTTACCCTTGTTTCGTCATCTGCACGAACTGATGAATATCTCGTCTTTCCTTCCTCATCTGTACCGTCGATGTACCAAATAAGTGCATTTTTGTTTTAGTCAAACAACGGAAGCACCTTTCCGTCGTCAAGTGTTACGGTCGCGCTATAATTCACTGTGTTCTCGTTGTGAACTGTATCAGCAAATACTGCTACTGTAAGCGCCAAGACAAAAGCAAGCGCCATAACAAGCGTTAACAATAGTTTTTTCTTCATCGCCTTTTCTCCTTTTATTTGTAATTTTTGCTTTAGCATTTTATATAATTCGCCAATTTAATTATAAACCTTGACCCTGGGTCAATGTCAAGTACTTTTTTAAAAATTAAGGCTATGTCACAGAAAATGACTGATTAGCATCCATTTTGCGGTTTAGCGAGGAAAATACAAGAAAGACAAGAGCTTTGCGAGGGCGCATACTCTTTAGTGTCTGTAACCGAGCAATAACTCGCAGTATTTCGCGGTATTTTACCGCTAAAAATCAGTCAAGTGATGGGACAGAGCCAAAATTAATTATAGCTTAAAGCTCCTCAAAGACAAGCTCGCCGTTTTCCTTTGCCACAGCCGCCTTAAAGGTCATTGTGCCTGCATAACCGTTTATGGGCTTAAAGCCTGTGAACACAAGGCGTCCCTTCCACTCACCGCACTTTGGCACGCCTGCGCAGGGGATTAGCTCGTCTGTGACCGAAGCAAAGCCCTCAAAGGGCTTATCTGACACTAAGTATCTTGCTCTGCCTCTTATGCTGAAAACAAGATAATACTTTCCGTTATACTTAAAGTAGTCGGGACACTCGGGGTGGTCGCTGTTTTCAACCACGTGTATGGGTTTTTCTGCTTCCTCCCACTTTTCCAAGTCCCTTGATATATAGTGAGCAAGACAGCCCTTATCTTCGCTTATAAGAACAGTTGTTAAGAACATATGGTATACACCGTCCTCGTCCACTATAACCTTAGGGTCTCTTGCAACGGGACCGTTAAATTTTTCGGACAGGGTAAAGCCGAAGCTCTCGTCCTTTACGAAATGATAGCCATCACAGGAAACGCTTCTGCTAATTAAAGCGGGCAAGCCCTTTGCGCGTCTTACTGTGTAGTATAAATACTCCTTGTCGCCATTGCGAATCCAAGAGCCTGTACATATAGAGCCCTCTTCCGTTTTGGTTATTGGCACTGCCATAGGGTGAACGCTCCAGGTCTTAAAGTCCTTGGTTGAAATATGCTCCCATTGGTGAGCGCCCATTCCCCATTTGCTTTTGTGGTGGTGTCTGTCCTTAAGATACAAAACGTGATATTCGTCATCCCTTACATAAGGCATACAGTCTCCTACAAAAACTCCGTTACCCGGATACCAGCCCTCTGCGTTTTCAAAGGTAGAAATAACGCTTGGGATTGATTCTTCACGTGCTAAATGCTCGCTTACCTGTATATCTATGCTTGGTACAAATTCATCGCCTATATCAAAAAGTCTTTCTCCGCAGGGCCATTCCTCGTCCATTATTTTGCCATTTACATATAGCTCGATTCTGTAATCCAAAAGTATAGCCTCGACCCTGTCCCCTTCCTTTACCTCACAGCTTAAATCAAGCATGCGTCTGTCGTAATCATACTGCACGGACACGGTAAGTATGCCATCAAGGGCTTGTATTTCAAGGGTTTTTCTTCCCCGCTTAAAGGACACTGCATAAAGGGGCATTTCTTTTATCTCAAAGGCTATTTTAACGTCAAGCATTATTAATTTCTCCTTGCAAAATCAGTTTAAATAATCGGAAAAGCCGTTATTGTATTTTATTTTTTTCGTTGCCAAGGCTGAGAACAGAGCCACGCCAGTTGCCGCCTCCTCCTCAACTCTGTTGGTTGACACCGATACGCCGAAGCGCTCAGCCATTATATTTCTTAATACCTCGGTTCTTTTAACAGCGCCGCCCGAGGCTACCATATGCGTTTTTTTGTTAGGCACGTGCTGATATAGCTCGTACAGCTCATTACACATTCCCTTAAGCACTCCCAAAATAAGCGCCGACGGGGTAAAGCTGTGCCTGTCGATGCTTTTAATTGAGCCTCTTAAATTGGGGTCGCTTCTTTTGCCGCAAAAGTAAGCATCAACCAAAAGTCCGCTTTCATTATTTTCATATGCTTCCTTGGCAAGCTGATTCATAATGCTGTACTGAGATGCTTCCTGCGCGCCTGCGCTTACTGTATAGCTTCTGAAAAATTCCTCAACCATTGAGTAAGCAAATCCGCCGCAAAGGGCAGAGCCGCAAACAAGATATTTTCCCTCAATAAGCGGTCTTAATTCCAATTCCTTATCAACCTCTATGTAATCGTTGCTGACAGAGGAAATCTGGGACCCTGTGCCGATATTTACAAGCATACTGTCCTCATTGTTATCCACAGAGCCTAAAAAGCTTGCCTGATTATCTCCTATGGGCACAGACACGCAAATGCCATTGCACTTGCCTATAACAAGGCTTTTTTCTGTCACCTCGGGCAAAAAGCCTTCGTCTATTCCAAGGGCTAAAAGCTTATCCCTTTTAAAGCAGCCCTCTTTTGTATCAAACAGTCCCAGGCTTGCGCCTACGGATGTATGGGTGACGGGCTTTTTATTTCCGCATATTTTCATTGCAAGCAAATCCATTACAGTACATAAGCCCACAGCCTCAGCCGGTACAATGCCCTTTAGCATATTGTAGTAGTGGGTTGCAATACCGTAGCCTGTTGCAATAGCTTCATTTGTTTTGTCGTAAATCAGCTCACAGGTGTTTTTACCGTTTTCAAGCTCTATGTCTGCCCGCTTGTCCTGCCAGTTTATAAGGCTTGACACAGCTTGTCCGTTTTCGTCTATGTACACAATTCCGTGCATTTGTCCTGTTATGCCGATGCTGACTACATTTTCATATGTACTGAGTATATGGTAAAGCAGCTTTTCCGATTTTTCCAAAATCACAGAAGCGCTTTGCTCCGAAAAAACGCCTGTACTGATATAGGAATTGTGCGGAAGGGTATAAGCCTCGAGCTGCTCTTTGTTATCAACATCGTACACAACTGCGCTGATTGTTGTTGTGCCGATGTCTATTCCTACGGAAGCTGCGCCATAGGTATCGGGTCTCATTTTTTCATTCTCGGTAAAGCTTTCGGTGTATCCAACGTCCTCAAAGGAGGCTTTTCCCAAAATGCTTTCGCATATGCGATATTTCTCCGAGTTTCTGCCGCTTTCCTTCAGAATTTCAGCCTTTCTTTTGTCCATTAGCTCATCTATGCTCATAACGCCGAACATGTACAGCTTAATGTCGGAAATAGATATACCGACGCTTCTGAAAAGCTTGATTTCATTTAAAGCCTCAACATCGCCCTCAGTGTAATTGCGATAGCCATTATCATCTCTTGATACACTGATAAGTCCCTTGCTTTCATATAAACGGATAGCCTTTGCTGTAAGTCCCGTTATTTTTTCAACATCATTTATCTTCATAATACTACCTCGCACACCGTTTATATATGTATTTTAAACTATAACCCAAGGTCAATGTCAAGTGTTTTATTGCAATTCCTTAATATCAAAATTTCCAAACAGCTTAAGCGTCACGTAAGAATAAGCTTGACAGGTAAAGCTTACCCTGTTTTCGTTTACTTTTATTTTTTCAAGCTCCCTCTCGTCATTTGTGGCATACACAGCATTTGTGGGCTTAAAGAAAAGCTCCATATCGCACTCTGTGTCCTTGCCCTCTGTTTCAACAAAGCGCAAAACAACCGCATTGCCACAGCCCTCTGCTCTTTTAAATGCTATGAGCCTTATGTTGCTTGCCGAAAGCCTTAACAGCTTACCGTAATCGCACTTAGCGTCGCTTATTATTAATTCGCGGTCGTTTTGGTTGCTCCATAGGGGAACTATGCTGTTATGCTTACCGCCATAGGTTAATATTGAGAGGTGATATTTTGCATAGCATTGGTCAATTGATGTATATATCAGGTTGTTACATCTGTTTGAGCTTGCGTACAGGTAAAAATGCGCCTTGTCCTCGCTAAAGCCCGGTTTGAACTGATTGTATTTTATTTTTCCGATATGGAATACATTCATATCTCTTGTGTAAATTGCCACACCGTGCTTGTCATTTTCGGCAACCAACCAATTTTGCGCAACCGAAAAATCGTTGGCGTTCAGAGGTATATTATCGGTTGCTTCATTTTTCTCGCCCACAGCAAGCTCGGTATAAAATTCGGGCTTGTCAAGCTTAAAGGGCAGGGCGAAAAAGTAATTCTTTTTGTAGCGGTCGTAATAATCACCGATTAAGCCACTTGCATTTTCATAGCTCAAATCAAGGTCTATCAATTTTTCGTGCTTATAGAAGGTTAGCTGCGTCATAACCTCAGCGCCGCTTTGCTCCTCGTAGCCCCTTTGAACTATAACATAGGCTACCTCACCCTCGTACAGCTTAAAATCTGTGGTCAAGGGTATTTCATAATTCAGCCTTGAGTCGGTTTTTTGCTCCGTGTACACATAAATAAACTGTCCTAATTCAAAGCGCGACTCCTTATCTATGTATTCCTTGCCTGTTTCCTTGTCAATTAAGCTAATGATTTTCTTGGTGTCGTTATTAATTTCAACTTTATAAAAATCGGTTTCAAAGAGGTCAGCCTTAATTTCACAGCTGTGCTTACTTGGAATTACTCCCTCAAATTGTACACTCTCTACTCCGTCAAATTCCTGTGGCTCGGTCACAACCGTACCGTTTGGCAAAATCTGATGCTTCAGGCATTTTGGAATTAAATCGCCATTTTGCGCTGTTATGTGGCTTTTTCTGTAATTCGGAATTGTGTTTATAATGCTGATTTTTTCACCGTCTGCCTTTGGGCACAGGGAATTTAAAATGCCCTCAAGCTTGTCGCTTGATTTGTAAACAGAATCCCTCTTTACCCTTTCTATGTTGTGCCTGTGCATTTTTTGCGGGTGCTTTGAGGAGGTTGCCCAGCAATGCTCGTCAAACTCGCTGAGCCTGAAGTAAATATCTCTGAAGGCTTTGCTATTATACTCCTTACCGTTTTTTATTGACTCAATGACGGATAGCATTTCCGCATCATAAAGCTTTCTCATTATGCTTCTTTTCTTAGATAGCATATTGGGCGCAATTGTGGCAAAATCTGCCCATTGGTCGCTGATATCTCCCTTATAGGTTGGAATTTTATCTCCGAATTTACTTTCAAGCTCTGACATAAGCACAGACGGAATTTCCATATAAAAATGGGGGTATTTCCATTTTTTGTTCATTTCCTCGCATACGGTAATGAGCATATCGGTAGGCAATTCTCTGTCGTCATAAAAGCAAATGGGGTAAATGTTGTAGCCGTATTGCTCGGTTTCGCTGATTTTTTGGGAGAGCCACTTTTCCGTCCTTTGCCTTTTTGTTTGGTCAAAGTAAAATTTGCCTTCGTTATATTGCCTTTTTGTATCGCACCATATTCCGCCCAAGCCATATGGCCTATACGCGCGCTGATGCCACAAGAGCATTCTGCTCTTGCCCTGCTTGTCCTCCCACCAAAATATTGGCGGAATGCTGCGGTTTTCCTCACAGTTTCTGAAGCCGTTTGGGAAAAATCCCACGTATTTTATGCCCATTTGTGTATAAGCATTAAGAATGGCAGAGCTTGCCCCCGACAAATCGGTATAAAGGGCGCACTGCGGCTCCACTCCATACTTTTCCTTAGCCTCTATACAGCCAAAATACATTTGGCGAACCAAATGCTCCGCGTTTGCCCAAGAGGTATGTACTCCTGAGTGTATGGAGTTCAGCTCTATTCTTTTTTTTGCAAAAAGCTCACGCAATTCCTGCTTTTCCTCACAGCTCGCGTAAAAATCAAAGGCGTCGAGCCACCAGTAATGCTCTATCATATATTTAAAGCCCGAGTGCTTTTTGCAAAGCTCCATTGCTTTTTTAAGATATTCGTAGCATTCGTAATGAAGCTTTTCTATGTATGCGCAATAGCCTAAGTCCTCGTGGGAGGAATAAAGCAACGGTATTTGCCAATTTCTTGGTGGCTTAACTGTAAACTCCTGCTCGATGGGCAGCTCCTCAAAGGGTGTTAGCCTTACCCTTGCGACACACTCAGCCTTGTAGCAGGGTATCATACAGGAAAGCTCGGCGGCGAATACTCGCTCGCCATATATTTTCTCCCCGCCAATAAAAATTTCAACCCCGTAGGGATTGCACATGTCCCAATCCTGTACCTTTATGTAAATTAAGTTTTTATCATCATAGGAAATAAACGGTGTTTGCAAAAAGCTTGATACCCTCATTGATTTTCTCCTTTATGTTAAATCGGCGTTTTATTAATTATATCATATACTATGACCTTGGGTCAATGTCAATAGGAATTTTAAATAATAAGAAAACTCTTGAAATATTTGAAAATCGTGCTATACTAAACTAAGAAAAATTTAAAATCGAGGTTCAAATGGACATTCTTTCTGCTTTTTTATTGCTTTTAAGCGCCTCCTTCGCCTCTGTAAGAAATGTACTGACAAAGGGCTTTTCGGGCTTTTCGTTTAAAAACCGTGAGTTTTTTGGAATACAGGCGACTATTTTCGGTGTAGGAAGCCTTGCCTTGCTTATAGTTAACGTAGTGAGCTTTGATGGCTTTTCGCTATATACTCTTTTTCTGGCTCTGATTTACGGAATTATGCTTTTGTGCGCGCAATGGTGCTATACTATTGCTCTGACCAAGGGTAAAACCGCTATTTGCGCCACCTTATATTCCTTTGGCTTTTTAATTCCTACCTTGTCGGGAGCTATTTTCTGGCACGAAACTATAACTGTTTTTGGCTACTTAGGTATTTTAATTGTTATTCCCGTGCTTGTTATTTCGGGCATGGGCAAAAAATCCGATGATAAAAAAAGCAGCTCAAAAGCTTATCTGCCGCCTGTAATAATTGCTCTTATTTGCTCAGGCGGACTTGGCGTCGTGCAAAAAATTCAGCAAAAATCAGCATATGCAAGCCAAACTAAAATGTTTATTTTATTGGCATTTATATTTTGCTTTATTACCTCTCTTTTGTTTTTCTTATTGCTGAAAAAGGGTGAAAACAAGATACTGTCAAGAAATTTAATTTCCTGCTCGGTCATCGGTGTTTTCTTTGCAACCTGCAATATTTTGAATACATATCTTGCAGGCAGGCTCGATAGCGCCGTTTTCTTCCCCTTAATAAACATCGGCAGCATTTTACTGTCGTTGCTCTTAGGATTTATAATGTACAGAGAAAAGCTGACGAAAAAGGACGTATGCGTTCTTTTACTATCAGCTTTGGCGATTATTTTAGTTAATTTTTAGAAAAGGACAAAAAATGAACATATTAGCGCAAGCCTTCGGCATAGTAGGAATGCTTTTCAACATTCTTGTTTATCAGCAAAAAAAGCAAAAGGGAGTTTTAATTTGCCAATTCTTTGCTGCCCTTTCCTTTGCCCTTAATTATTTACTTTTGGGAGCCATCATCGGCGGACTTCTCAACTTAGTTGGAGTTGTGCGCGCGCTTGTCTTTTATTTTGAAAAAAGAACCAAAGCAAACAGCGTTATCTGGCTCATAATATTTATTGTTGCCTTTGCCGCGTCCTACCCGCTTACGTTTTTAGTTTTCGGCACTCCTATGACTCCGAAAAATTTCATAATAGAAATGCTGCCTGTAATTGCAATGATAATAGCAACCGTGAGCCTGCGTCTTGGCTCTGCAAGGGCGGTGCGCGCCTTTAGCATTTTCAGCTCGCCTATGTGGCTTACATATAATTGCTTCAGCGGTTCAATCGGCGCTATTGCAAGCGAAATATTAAATCTTATCTCCATTGTTGTGGGTATCATTCGACTTGACATTAAAAGGAATAAGGACAAAACCGTATAAGAGGCTGACACATAGCCGATTGCAATATAAACAAATAGCCTTCTCCAGCGGGACAATATCATTAAGTTAAGAAAGAGACTTTCACCCAAAAAGGAGAGAGCCTCTTTTTTTCGAAAAATATCAAGAAATTTACAAAAAGTA
>JAFTZI010000012.1 GCA_017461055.1 Clostridia bacterium
AAGCTTATCCACTTCAGATAGCATATATTTTATAAGTTCACTATCGGGAGTATATTTTGGAAATCTTTCAAGTAAATTCATTTTTACTCCTTTATTTTTCCATTATAATTTTTTCAATTTCTTCCTTCAATTTAGAAATAACATCATTTTCCGAAATTTTGCCAATTATTTGTCCATGACGAAACAGAACAGCCTCACCGCGTCCACCGGCAATACCAATATCGCACTCCTTGGCTTCACCGGGACCATTGACAACACATCCCATCAAGGCAACCTTAATGTTTTTCCCATTCGTATCTAAATCAGCAATAGCTTTTTTAAACTTATTTGATAATTCAATTAAATCAATTTTTGTTCTGCCACAGGTAGGACAAGAAACGACTTGTATTGAACCCTTACTATAATAACCAAGGGTAGACAAAAGCTCCTTACCTGCCCTTATTTCTTCAACAGGATTTGCAGTTAAAGAAACTCTTATTGTGTCACCAATTCCATCGCATAAAAGGCTGCCTATTCCTGCGGCACTTTTTATAAGCCCGCTGTATGAATCTCCTGCTTCAGTAACTCCCAAATGTAAGGGATAATCGCACTGAGAGGCAATAATTTTATTGGCAGAAATCATGGATTGAACATTTGAAGATTTTACAGAAATAACAGTGTTAAAAAATCCAAATTTTTCTAATAGCTCCACATGATAAAATGCACTTTGTGCAAGAGCTTCAGGTGTAGGCGAACCATGCTTTTCTAAAATATGCTTTTCAAGCGAGCCGCCATTTACACCTATTCGTATCGGAATGCCTTCACTATTACAAGCATCGGTTACCTCTTTAATCTTCCATTCTTCACCAATATTGCCGGGATTGATTCTAATCTTGTCAACACCGTTTTTTACACATTCAAGTGCAATTTTATAATCAAAATGTATGTCAGCAACAATTGGAATTTTTATTCCCTGCTTTTTAATATAGGAAATTGCACCGGCACTTTCGACATTTGGAACAGTTATGCGTACAATGTCACAGCCTGCTTTTTCTAATTCAAGAATTTGAGCCAAGGTATCATTGAAGTTTAATGTATCGGCGTTAGTCATTGATTGAATCAAAATATCATTGCTTCCGCCAATAAATTTATCTTTAATTTGCACGCATTTTGTTTTGCGCCTAATATCATTATATTTCATATGTCCTCTTATTTAAAAATCCCTAAAATATCGTTAAAAGTTACAACTACAACAAGTATCATAAGAAGTGCAAAAGAAACAAGCTTTAATCCATTCTCTATTTTCTTAGGTATAGGCTTTCTGAATATCATCTCAATCAAAAGGAAAACCAAGGTGCCACCGTCCAAGGCGGGAATTGGAAGTAAATTAAATATTCCTAAATTCATTGAAATAACGACTATCAAATAAAACAAAGAATAAGTATCGGTCTTAACTGCATCAGTAATGGCACCGGTTACACCAATTGGACCGGAAACAGCTTCTATTCCGTATCTACCTGAAATCAAATCGTATAGTGAATCCCAAATCATCTTAACAGTAGAGGTGCAAGAATAAAAAGCATTTTTTACAACCACTCCAAAGGTTTTCTTCTCCCCATATATCTTAAAATCAATAGAACCGAAGGCTATATCTTGTGAGCTTATTTGAGGAAATACAACATCGTCAAGCACTATTTGATTACCGTTTCTTATAACGGTAACTCTAACTGGCTTATAACCGTTTCTCATGATTTCATAATTCAAATCATTGGCTGTATGAACCCCTTCCCCATCTATTTCAACAATCTTATCTCCAACCATTAGTTTTTGATTGCTTGTTGATGTTGAGTAAAACTCGGCAACAGTCGTACCTCCGAATTCAGACGTTGATATAGTTAGAACGGTCATAATTAATATGCCAAGAAGCAAGTTCATAATTGCTCCTGCAATTACGATTATAAATCTTTGCCACGCAGGTTTTTTATTAAATGAATTTGGATCCTCACTATCTTCATCCTCGCCAACCATAGAAACATATCCACCTATTGGTAAGAGTCTTAAAGCATAATTTACTCCATCTTTTCCGGTTTTTGAAATGATTTTTGGCCCCATTCCAATAGAAAACTCAGAAATAGTTACTCCAAATTTCTTAGCAAACATGAAATGTCCTAATTCGTGTATGAAAATTAAAAAACCAAAAACCAAAATAGCAATTAAAATATATAGAACTATCATTTTACCTCATTAAAATAAATCATATTAATTTATTTATATGCTCACGAGTTATGATTCTTGCTTCTTCATCAGCATTTATTATTTCGTCAAGAGTTGGGTTTTTAATATTTTTATATGTTTTTACCACATCTTCAACAACATTAAATATATCTGTAAAACCAATTTTCCCTTGTAAAAAGTAGTTTACAGCAACCTCATCAGAAGCATTCAAAACCGCCGGTAACAAGCCATCCTCAACTATTGCATGGTACGCAAGAGATAAAAGTGTAAATGTCTTCATATTTGGCTCTTCAAAGGTTAGCTGACCTATTGCTGCAAAATCCAATGGCTTTGCCAAGGAAACCGCTCTTTTCGGATAGGTAATTGCATATTGAATGCACGTACGCATATCAGGTGCGCCCATTTGCGCAACTACGCTATTATCACAATATTCAACTGCGGAATGCATAATGCTTTGAGGATGCACTACCACTTTGATTTGCTCCGGTTCGACATCAAAAAGCCGAACAGCTTCAATAACCTCAAATCCTTTGTTCATCAATGAAGCACTGTCTACAGTGATTTTAGGACCCATCTTCCAAGTTGGATGTGCCAAAGCTTCTTTAGCGGTAATAGATTTTAGTTTGGAATAACTTCTGTTTCTAAATGGTCCTCCCGAAGAGGTCAAAATTATTCTTTTGATTTTGTTACTGTTGCTTCCCTGCAAGCACTGAAAAATTGCACTATGCTCACTATCAACAGGTATCATTTCAGCATTATTATTATCAATTTCCGCTTTTAAAAACTTATAAGCAATTACAATTGCCTCTTTATTTGACATTGCAATACGTTTCCCGCTTTTCGCACATGAAATAGCGGGAGCAAGACCTGCAAAGCCGCTAATTGCATTAATTGCAGTTGAAGCGGTGCTTTCTTCAATAGACGAAAGCAAGCTTTTTTCACCACCGAAAACCTTAATATCTGTGTCAGCTAATTTAGTTTTCAAATCAGCTGCCGCTCCCTCATTAGTTAAAACGCATACTCTTGGCTTTAATAATCTTGCCTGTTTCTCCATTGATTCAACAGACGAGGAAGCAGATAACAAATCAACATTTAAGCTATGTTTTTCTGCAATTTCAACACTTTGTTGTCCGACAGAGCCTGTAGAACCGAGTATCGCTATTGACTTATTAAAATCCGTCATTTTGTTTTTCCTTAAAATAATCCAAAAATAATACTAACAGCATAAAGCGTAGGAGCAGTTAGCATTACACTGTCAAATCTGTCTAAAACTCCACCATGTCCAGGAAATAGCTTTCCATAGTCCTTAATGTCATATTGTCTTTTAATACTTGATGCCACAAGATCTCCTATCTGTGAAACTACGGAAAGAAGTAATCCCAACACGCAAAGCTTTATATAGCTTATGTTTTGGTTAAAAGCGTTATTTACTATTACTCCATAGAGTGCAAAACCGCCTACGGTAAATACTATACCACCAATAGAACCCTCTATTGTTTTCTTAGGGCTAATTTCCGGAATTAATTTGTGCTTACCCAAAAACTTTCCTACAAAATAAGCAAATGTATCACATACCCAAGCACCCAAAAAAGCTAACAAGTAAACATATTTTCCTTCAACACTCGCATCACCTACACCAAGATTAGCACCAGAATAACGAATAACGACCATTGAAGAAAAGCAACCGACAATATATACAAAAACCGCATAAAAGGTTAAAATATCCGAAAGCTTTACAGTATTTTTCTTAAACATTACGTAAGCAAGAACGTAAATTAGTATACCAAAGAAAGCAACAACTGCGCATGCTAAAAATGGAGTATTTCTTCCTGTAAAATATCGTAATATCGGTAAACCCAAAGCGATAATATACATAGGAATTGTAATTAATAATTTTCTCTCAAATCCTAAGCATTTACTCATTTCATAAACGCCTATCATGCATAAAATTCCCACTACAATCGGAAACGCAATTGTATAAGAAAAAATACATACAGGTATAAATAAACCAATAGCAACTAAACCGGTTATAATTCTTGTTAACATTACCTTACTCCTCGCCTTTAATTAATCCGCCAAATCTTCTTTTTCTCTTGTAATAGCTTTGAATAGCCTTATACAATTCTTTTTTATCAAAATCCGGCCAAAGTATATTAGTGAAATAAAATTCTGAATATGCACATTGCCAAAGCAAAAAGTTTGAAATTCTTTGTTCATTTGCTGTCCTAACTATTAAATCAGGATCAGAACAATGACTTGTATACAAATGAGATGAGATGTCTTCCTCACTAACAGAAGATGCACCGCTAGAAATTAACGTATTGCAAGCATTAACTATCTCTGCCCTGCCGCCATAATTAAAAGCAATGTTTAAAATATTGTCGTATTTATCTGTGGCTTTTTCCAAAGAAATCATTTTGTTTCTTAAATCTTCTGACAAAACTGATTTATCACCTACAAAAACATATCGAATGTCCTTTTGCTCATATGCTCTTTCAATATAAGTATCTAAAAGCTCCATAATTGCTTCTATTTCATTTTTTGGTCTTGACCAGTTTTCCGTTGAAAAAGCATATACGGTAACTATTTTAATTCCAAATTCATGACAATTCTTAACTGTTTCTTCAAAAGCCTTCGCTCCGTATTTATGCCCTACATTTCTTGGTAAGGAACGCGCCTTTGCCCATCTACCGTTGCCATCCATAATAAAGGCAATATGCTTCAAACGGTTGTCAACCTTATAGTTTTTCATTTTATTAAATATCATCTTTGACCTCAAATGTAACATTTAAATAGTAGAATAAGGGTTGCCATAATTTAAAATACAGGCAACCCATAAGCTCATTAAATTTCCATGATTTCCTTTTCTTTAGCAGCAGTAATACCATCAATTTCCTTGATGTACTTATCAGTTAAATCCTGAACATTCTTGTCGGAAATCTTCTGTTCATCCTCAGTCATTTCAGAGTTTTTCTTCATTTCCTTAGACTTGTCCATAGCATCACGTCTAATGTTACGGATAGCAACCTTCGCATCCTCTCCAAGCTTAGAAACCTGCTTTTTGAGTTCTTTTCTGCGGTCTTCGGTTAATTGAGGAAATACAAGTCTGATTACCTTACCGTCATTTGCAGGAGTAATGCCTATATCAGATGCTAAAATTGCCTTTTCGATACCCTTTAAGGTTGTAGCATCCCACGGTTGAATAACAATTGTTCTTGCATCAGGAACAGAAACAGAACCAATTTGATTTATAGGTGTTGGGGAACCATAATAATCAACATTAATTCTTGAAAGAACATTTGGATTTGCTCTACCAGCTCTTACTCCATCCAATTCATAAATGTAAGAATCAATAGATTTTCTCATTCTTACTTCAAATTCTTTAGTGTCGAGTTTCATAATTTATTCTCCTTTTACTACGGTACCCATCTCGGCACCCATTATTACCTTATAAATATTTTCACTTTTATCCAATCCAAATACATGAATTGATATTTTATTGTCCATTGCAAAAGATGTGGCTGTGGAATCCATAGCCTGTAACCCCCTTGCAAGAACTTCTTTATATGTAATGCTCGATATTTTAACTGCATTTTCATCCTTTCTTGGATCAGCAGTATAAATCGCATCTATGTTTTTGGCCATCAATACAACATCAGCACCGATTTCAGCAGCCCTTACCACAGCAGCAGTATCGGTAGAAACAAAGGGAATGCCCAAACCGCAGCCGAAAATTACAACCTTACCGTTAGATAACGCATCAATAGCATCATCCCTTACAAATGGCTTTGCAAATGCTTCCATTTCAACAGCAGTCATAACAACTGTGTCTATTCCATAACGTATAAAAGACTCCTGTAAAGCTAACGCATTAATACAAGTAGCAAGCATACCCATATGATCTGCCTTCGCTCTGTCCATCTCGCCACCGCTTCTGCCACGCCAAATATTGCCGGCACCAACAATTATACCAAATTGAACCCCTTTGTCCATGGCTTTCTTTATAACCGATGCTATTTCCTTGATATAATCAAAATTGAGAATACCGTCCTTACCATTAATAGCTTCACCTGAAAGCTTTAGTAATACTCTTTTATAAACTGGTGTATCGTTATTCAAAACAAACTCCTCAACTAAAACATTCTTACATATATAATACTATATTTTTCTTAATTTGTAAATAGTAAATTTTAATTAATAAGAAATATTTTTGTATTATTTTGACTTTCATCATTATAACATGAAAAATGGACCGATTAATCGGTCCATTTTTTATATTAGCCTTTAACGAGTCTTTCAATTTCAGCAGCGAAATCGTCTTCTCTCTTCTCGAGACCTTCGCCCTTTTCGTACATGCAGTAGCCTGTTACCTTAATTGAACCGCCAAGAGCCTTAGCTGTGTTTTCAACATACTGAGAAACAGACATCTTGTCCTCTTTTACATACTCCTGCTCGAGTAAGCAATTCTTCTCATAGAACTTACCAAGCTTACCAGCAACCATCTTTTCAAGAATTTGAGCTGGCTTGTTAGCATTCTTAGGATCATTTGCAAGCTGAGCGAGAATGATAGACTTCTCCTCTTCAAGATCCTTTTCGGGAACTGACTCCTTGTTGAGATAAAGAACCGGTGATGGTGCTCCAGCAACCTGAAGGGCGATGTTCTTAGCGAATTCAGCAAAAGCTTCGCTTGCAACAACAGATTCATCAGCCTCATAAGAAACGATAACACCTGTTGAACCCTTACCATGGATATAAGTACCAACAATGCCATCAACAATAACAAAACGGCGAATGTTCATGTTTTCACCGATTGTGAAAACCATATCCTTTAACTTAGCTTCAACAGTCATGTCAGAATCAACATACTGCTTTGCAAGAAGCTCTTCAACGTTTGCCGGTCTTGTTGCAAGAATTGTCTTAAGAAGGTTTTGAACAAACTCAAGGAATGTAGCATTCTTTGCAACGAAGTCAGTTTCAGCGTTAACTTCAATCATAGCAGCAGACTTCTTATCGTCAGCAACTAAAATATCAACTACGCCCTCTGCAGCAATTCTGCTTGCCTTCTTAGCAGCAACAGCAAGTCCCTTCTCACGAAGTACCTTTATTGCATTATCCATATCGCCGTTTGCTTCAGTAAGTGCCTTTTTACACTCCATCATGCCACAGCCAGTCTTTTGTCTTAATTCATTTACCATACTAGCAGTAATAGCAGCCATTTTTATATCCTCCGTGAATTAAAAATTATTCAGCATCTTCAGCTGTTTCCTCAGCTGTAGCCTCTTCAACAGGTGTTTCGCCCTGCTTGCCCTCGATAACAGCATCAGCAATTGCAGCAGAAATAAGCTTAATTGCTCTGATGGCGTCATCGTTACCAGGGATAATAAGATCAGCATCGTCTGGGTCACAGTTAGTATCAACTATAGCGATAACAGGAATACCGAGTCTCTTTGCTTCAAGAACTGCGTTGTGCTCTTTCTTTGTATCAACAATGAATATAGCATCAGGAAGCTGTTCCATATCCTTAATACCGCCAAGGTTCTTTTCAAGGTTATCCATTTCCTTTGTAAGACCAGCTACTTCTTTCTTAGGAAGAAGGTCAAATGTGCCGTCCTCCTGCATTTTCTTAAGCTGTGCAAGACGTGCAATGCTCTTCTTAATTGTCTTGAAGTTTGTGAGCATACCACCAAGCCAACGAACGTTTACGTAGTACATACCGCAACGAACCGCTTCCTCACGGATAGCGTCTGTTGCCTGCTTCTTAGTACCAACGAAAAGAATGTTGCCACCGTTTGCAGAAAGCTCACGAGCGAACATGTAAGCTTCTTCAAACTTCTTAGCTGTCTTTTGAAGGTCGATAATGTAAATACCATTTCTTTCTGTGAAGATGTACTCAGCCATTTTAGGGTTCCATCTTCTTGTGTGGTGTCCAAAGTGAACACCTGCTTCAAGCAATTGCTTAATTGAGATAACTGACATATTAATGTCCTCCTTTAGGTTTTCCCACCACAAACGCTGGCACTGAAACCATAGAATTAATGGCACCTACAGTACATCAAAGCGAATGTGTGTGTATTAATTTTTTGCATGCTTCTCACACATGCCTGAGTATTATAACACAATAATATTTACATTTCAATAGCTTTTTAACCGTTCACAAAAAATTTACATTCTCGAATTCATAAATAAAATTTTTTCTTCTTTCCTTTATCTTCTTCATGCGGTATTGGTCCGATATCGACGATTATGGCATCCTTACCGATTTTGCAAATTTTCTCCCACGGAATTACTATATCGGTACACTTTTTAAAACCAAATATTCCGCCTTCTCCGGGTAAAATAATTGCGGTTAATCTCCCGCAGCAAACATCTATTTTAAAATCAACTATATACCCCAATATCTTGCCATCACATAAATTCACAACTTGTTTTTCTGTAAGGTCAGTTAAGCTTTCATCCATAATGCTCTCCTTTCCTTAAATATATATGTAGTTAGCAGGTAAAATAATCACAAAAGAGCACTGGTTTTCAGTGCTCTTTTGTGATTAAAATATTTAATTGTATAATGATTCGTAAACACCGAGCAAATTGTTTCTACTTCTGTCGTTGAGCTTTGCGTTAAAGTCCTTCAATTCAGTCCAATAGTTTACTTCTTCTTGGTATTGCTCGATTTCAGCATTATATTTTTCCATATCAGCAGAAGCTGCATTCTTTTCCTCATCGGTAGTAGCAGCGTCAAAAGCTTCCTTTGCCGAATTATAATTCACAGTGCTTTCGTCCAACTTAGCTTTCACATCTTTAAGTGTTTTGGAAGCAACAGACAAATCCTCATATTCCTTTAATGTCATCTCATCAAGTCTTGCCTTAATTTCTGCATTCAATGATGATACGGCATTCAAGCAACTTTCAAGCTCGCTTGCCTCTTCGTCAGTAAGATCTTCATTCAAAAGCTTAGCCTGTAAATACATATATGGATGTATTGAGGCCTTAAAATTGAGCTCCTTTACGCTGTCCCAATAGCTCATTGGCAATTCATTATCAGGATATGTGCGATAGCAGTTACCGGTATATAAAAGGTTCATCTTGTAACCGGAATCCTTAGAAACCAGCACTTTATCTTCACCGAAACCAACTAATTCATAATCAACGTCTTCAATGCCATATTGAAGAAGAGTTCTGATTTCTTCGTTATCTTGTAAAAGATATAAAATTTGCATAGATCTCTCATAATCAGCAGAGTGAGAGCTTATTGAAAACATTGAAGAATACATTGAATCTATCTCAACATACGGTGGCAAAGTTTCAATCACATAATATTGATCCTTATTTTCCATCAATTCCAATCCATTACCTGTTACAAGCTGTACGGCGGCAGTCTTGCCCTCGTCCAATTCACCGGCAACATATGATTGCTCCTTCAAGGATTTATAAAATTTCATATAATTTTTGTACTCATCCAATGTGTTGAGCAATTCAGGCTCGTAAATGTAGCTGCCTGTACTATCATCATAATATGCTTCATTAATTGAGCTTGCAATAAAATTCTCTTTATCCAAGAAAATCACACCCGGGATATTATCAGCTGCACCAACGTAAGGAATAACGTTTTCCAAATTTGAAGCACCGATTTTTTCAATGTAATCTTTAAGAGCGTACAAGTCGATGTCTTCATTCCACTCAATGTCAGAGATAGAATCAAACAACTCCTTATCTACTAAAACATATTGACCGTTGTCAGCAAATAAATGGTTATTTGGAATTGCATAATACTTACCGTCAACCTTTGTAGCGTTCATAAAAATGCTTCTGATTTTCTTAAAAAGTCCGTTAAATTCCTTACCTTCAGTAAAGAAACTGTCAAGAGTATATGCATCACCCTCATTTACATATGTAAGGAAATTATCATAACCGCCAACAAAGAATATATCAAGCTGTGTATTTAATACATCAGGATATGCCATTTCATAAATTCCCGTTTCTTTATTCAAAACAGCATGGTTGACATATTTATTAGCAACAAGACTTGCTTTGCCCTCGGTTTTTTCCAATTCCTTGATTTCATCAAAACGAGCAGAAAGCTTCTGTGCGTATTCTTTTGTATTAACAGCAACAATATCAAGCTCTGTGGAATAGTTATTAGAACGCAAATAATCGTTAATTGCATTCTCAACCGCTGTCATTCTAACATTAAATTTATCATCAATAACTGCGTCTGTTGGTATCCAAAGTGAAAGGGTCAATGCCTTGTTAGCCTCTTGAAAGTTCGCATTAGCAATCTCTTCAGGTGTAAGCTCATCTCCGCAAGATGCTAATATAAGCGGCAAAACCAATAGCAGAACCAAAGCAAGACACATTAATCTTTTCTTCATGAATAAAAAATCCTCCAATATTCTAATACAAGTAATATTTTATATTAAATACTTACTTTTGTCAAGGTTTTTGTGCAGAATTTACAAATTTGTGTCAAACTGTACAATTAATCTAAATAGTCACGTAATCTCTTAGATCTGCTTGGATGACGCAATTTTCTCAATGCCTTAGCTTCTATTTGACGAATTCTCTCTCTTGTAATATCAAATTCCTTACCAACCTCTTCAAGAGTTCTTGTTTTGCCGTCAAGCAAGCCAAAACGAAGCTTTAGAACTTGTTCCTCTCTTGGAGTCAAGGTGTGCAAAACCTCATTTAATTGCTCCTTCAACAGTGTATAAGAAGCAGCATCGGACGGTGCCGGTGAATCCTCATCAGGAATAAAATCGCCCAAGTGACTATCCTCTTCTTCACCAATCGGAGTTTCTAACGAAACAGGCTCAAGAGCATATTTCATAGTATCTCTAACCTTTTCAGGTGTCATTCCTATTGCCTCAGCGATTTCTTCAGGGGTAGGCTCTCTGCCTAATTCTTGAAGAAGATTTCTTGAAACTCTTGAAACCTTATGAATGGTTTCAACCATATGAACAGGAATACGTACAGTTCTTGCCTGATCGGCAATTGCTCTTGTAATTGCCTGTCTTATCCACCAAGTAGCGTAAGTTGAAAACTTAAAGCCCTTGGAATAATCAAACTTATCTACTGCCTTCATCAAGCCAAGATTTCCCTCTTGAATCAAGTCGAGAAAAGCCATTCCTTTGCCAACATGCTTTTTAGCAATACTAACAACAAGACGCAGATTGGCCTGTACGATCATGCTTTTTGCCTTTTCGTCACCGTTCATCATTCTTTCGGCAAGCTCATGCTCTCTTTCAGCTTCAAGTAACGGAACTTGTCCGATTTCCTTTAAGTACATACGAACAGGGTCATCTATTGAAAGGCCCTCTTGCATCTTTTCAATCTCTTCAGAGCTCATCATCTGCTCAATTTCGCTTTCGAGCTCAGCGTACTTATCAGATGCAGTTCCATCAGCATTGACCATTCCGTTTTTTTCGAAGTTTTCCATTAATTTAGAAAATTCTTCTTCGTCCATTGCTGTAAAATCATAATTTTCAAATGAATCTAATTCATCATCTGTGGTAAGTCCCGCCTCAGCGTTTCCCTTTTCAATAAGCTCATTAAGATTAAAATTTTTTTCTGAATCCATTTTATACCCCTATTAATTGTTTTTTCTCTTTTTTATTGCATCAAGAATACTCTCAAATGTATCGGAATCTGTACTTTTTTGTTTCTCTGAAAGCAAGACACGAATATATTCATTCAATACCTGCTCATCGTTACAATTAAGTCTGCCCCTTTCAGATAGCATTTTTGTTATTCTTGAAATTTCATCAAGGGAAAAATCTCCCTCTATTAAACCTAAATCAAACTTGCCATATTCCCTATAAGCATTAGAAATTTTTTCAAAAACCTTTTTGCTGAAGGCTGTGACAAAATCATCGAACTGGAGCTTTTCTACGCAAATCTTTAAAAGCTCAGACTTCAGCATCATCAAGCCAAGAATTGCCTCTTCCGTTTTGCTTGCCTTGATATTGTAAGAGCTTTCAGGATTAATTCTATCGCCAATTCCACTTGATTGCCTATATAGCTCGGAAACCTCTGTCTTTTTATTTTTCGAACTATTTTTCTTAATTATTGTGTTAACATCGCTTAAAATTGAGTTTGCTGGAATATCAATAAGCGTTGATAATTTTCTGCAATATAGCTCACGCTCAACATCAGAAGGACAATTAGCAATGAAATAGCATAATTCTCGTGACGCTTTTACCTTTTCTTCAATATTATTGATGTTGTATTTGGCAAACGCTCTGTCGCATTCGAATTCAAATCTCGGCTTTGAAGCTTCCAATAATGAAGCAAACTTATTAGCTCCATTCTTCTTAATGTATTCGTCAGGATCCTTAGCGTTATCCATTTTAATTATTCTAACATCAATGCCAACCTCTTGAAGCAGCTTAAATGCCTTATCAGCTGCCCTTTGCCCAGCCTCATCACTATCGTAAGAAATAACTACCTTTTTCGTATAACGTGAAAATATTCGCGCCTGTTCAGATGTTATCGCCGTTCCCAATGTAGCAACGGCATTTTCAAATCCGGAAGCATGTAGGGATATAACATCCATGTACCCTTCACATAGTATAAGCATTTTTTCGCAATTGTTTTTAGCGAAATTTAACGCAAACAAATTCTTGCTTTTCTTAAATGCAGGAGTATCAGACGTGTTTAAATATTTAGGAGTAGAGTCATCCATTACTCTTCCGCCAAAAGCAACAACATTTCCGGTAACATCAATAATCGGAAAAATTATCCTGTTTCTAAAATAGTCAAAGGCATTTCCTGTTTTTGAGCTTTTGCCACACAAAAAGCCAACAATCATTTCTTCATCAGAATAACCTAATTTTTTCAAATAATCATGCAAAGCACCAAAGCTATTAGGAGCAAAGCCCAATTGAAAATGATTAATTATCTCCATCGACAGCTTTCTTTTTTCTAATAAGTAGCTTCTGGCTATCTCTCCAGTTTTATCATCAAATAAAGACTTTTTGAAGAAATCTAAAGCATCTTTATTCATGTTCAAGATGCGCTGTCTGCTTATTTCATTTTTACCGTCTGAACGAATCTGCTCTTCTGGAAGCTTCACCCCGCTTCTTTCTGCCAAAAGTCGCACAGCGGAAATATAGTCAAGGTTTTCCATTCTCATAACAAAGGTAATTGCATCTCCACCGGCTCCGCATCCGAAGCAATAAAAAGATTGAGTTGACGGAAAAACTGTAAAGGACGGAGTTTTTTCACTATGAAACGGACAGCTCCCATTAAAATTAGATCCTGCTCGTTTTAAGGTTACATATGAAGAAACAACTGTTTCAATATTATTTCTAAACTTGATTTCATCAATTATTTCAGGAGATAAATTCATATGTTTCTCCTCCACTTGCTGGGAACATAAAGTTCTCTAAACAAGTCAATTGCATACCTATCCGTCATGCTTGACAGAAAATCACAAACGCAACGTTCAACACTCTCGGTTTCGGTATTTCTATAAAAAATCAATGGCATTTCGTTAGGATGCTTCACGTAGTACTCAAAAAGAATACCAAGCATTTCTATCGCCTTTTCTTCCTCAGACTTAACTTTTTTGTTATGATATACATTATCAAAGAGAAAAGACCGAAGCTCCATGGTAGCCTCTTCGATTTCCTTTGCCATTCTAACATATGGCTTGTCCATGCTCTCTTGAATAACTGAAGAAACCATCTTGTTAATTCTTTCGCTATGTCCCTTACCTAAAACCTGAATTAAATGCTTAGGTATATCATCTATGGAAAGGATGTCGGCTCTGATAGCATCATCAATATCGTGATTAATGTACGCTATTCTGTCAGCAAGCTTAATAATTTTTCCTTCAAGCGTTGACGCCTCATTGTTACCGGTGTGATTAACAATCGCATCCTTAACCTCCCAGGTCAAGTTCAAGCCGGCACCGTCTTTTTCAAGCTTTTCAACAACGCGTAAGCTTTGCTGATAATGTGCAAAGCTTGGATCATAATATTTTTGCATTGCCGTCTCACCAGAGTGACCGAACGGTGTGTGTCCAAGGTCGTGACCCAACGCAGCAGCCTCACACAAATCCTCGTTAAGCCTTAATGCCCGTGCAATAATGCGCGCAATTTGTGACACCTCAAGAGTGTGAGTCATCCTAGTCCTATAATGTTCATCCTCAGGAAAAAAGAAAACCTGAGTCTTATGCATTAAACGGCGAAAGGATTTTGAATGTATGATACGGTCTCTATCACGTTGAAACTCAGTTCGATTAGGACACTTATCGCTTTCCACATCTCTTCCACGAGTGTTGGCAGTACGGAACGCAAATTCAGAAAGAAATTGTTCTTCTCTTTCGCAAAACAAATCAGCAACTGTCATAAAATCCCTCCTTTTTTTTACACAATAAATACGCAAAAAAAGTAAAAAATACTTTTTTGCGTATAAATTAATTAGAATCCATTCTTTTACCGACCATTGATGGTACAATTCTTCCGGAAAATGTATCAGCAAGCTTGGTTAAAAAATCACAATAGATCTCTTCCTTAATAGCAAAGTCAATAATTACCTCATCGGCAAAAACAGTATTATCAATGATTGCTTTTACATTTGACAGCTCGGTATTAATTCGACCGTAATCAGAATATGAGCATTTCACATTCATTACACAGTATTCCTCAAACAGCGCTGTCCCACCCGCTTCAAGCGCCATAGAAGCAGCAGTGGAGTATGCTCTCACTAATCCACCGGCACCCAACAATATGCCGCCAAAGTATCTTGTAACCACAACTAAAACATCAGTTATTCCTGACATTCTTATAGAGTTCAGAACAGGCATTCCGGCAGTCCCTTGAGGTTCATTATCGTCAGAATACCGTGCAATTGTGTCACCGATAATGTACGCATATACATTATGAGTTGCATCAGCATATTCTTTTTTCTTACTTTTGATTATTGCTAAGGCTTCTTCTTCATTTTTGACATTTGCAGAAAACCCAATAAATACGGACTTTTTTTCAACAAATTCAATTTTCGCACTTTCCCTCAAGCGTTTGACTTTTTTCTCACTCATAATTTCCTCATTCATTTAAGGAATTTGGAAAAAATTCCTTTTGTTTTCTCGTCAACCCAAGCATATACTAATGTTCCATCATCTTTATATTCAGTGTTGATTATCTCAGCGCAATTGTATAATGAATTTAATGCACCTTGTTCAGAATACGGAAACATAAAATATTCACGTGTTTTTCCATATCTGCATAATGCTTCAAGCTGTGAAACAAGCTCATCATAACCAAGATTTTCCTTAACAGAAACGGACACAACTCTGCCTCTGCCACCGTTAAAAAATCTCAAATCGTACTGTCTTTCCGGCGTACATTTATCTATTTTGTTGAAAACATATAAAATCGGTTTATTTGTTGCCCCCAACCCGGTTAAAATACTCTCTGTTACTGCCATATGCTCTAAACATTCATCATCAGACGCGTCAATAACATTAATTAAAAAGTCACAGTATATAGCTTCCTCAAGCGTTGACTTAAAGGCATGCACCAAATGATGTGGCAATTTCCTTATAAATCCTACCGTATCAGTTATCAGCATAGAAATACCGCTCGGCAATTCAAATTTTCTTGTAGTAGGGTCTAAGGTTGCAAAAAGCTTATCTTGTGCAAGTATGCCTGCATCAGTAAGCAAATTTAAAAGACTTGATTTCCCTGCGTTTGTATATCCGACAATACACGCTTTTGGAATGGTGCTTCGTTCTATTGAAGCTCTCATAATCTGTCTGTTTTTTTCAAGCTCTTTCAGTTCACCTTGTAAATATGAAATTCTTGAAGCCAAACGTCTCCTGTCAATTTCAAGCTTGCTTTCACCGGGTCCGCGTGTACCAATTCCTCCACCAAGCCTTGACATATCCTTGCCTTTCCCGACCAATCTTGGAGCAGTATATTTTAATTGAGCTAATTCAACTTGAACCTTTCCCTCTGCACTTGTAGCATGAAGCGCAAAAATATCAAGTATAAGCATGCTCCTATCTATAACTTGACAATCAACTTCATTTTCAATATTTTTAATTTGCGCTGGAGTTAGCTCACAGTCAAAAATAACGGTATCAATATCATTGTTAATACAAATATCTTTAAGCTCCAAAAGCTTGCCGCTACCTATACAGGTCGCAGCATCAGGTACATTTTTCATCTGTGTCATTTCGGCAAAGCATGTAGCTCCTGCTGTGCCCGCAAGTCTTCTTAGTTCAAGCAACGACTTAAGACACTCTTCCTCTGCTCCTTGTGGAAAAATCCCAACCAAAACAGCGCGTGTTAATTTTTCCATTTTAACTCCTCATCAAAAGAAATTAAAAGGGTAAGAAACTTGAAAAAGCTACTTACCCACTTTAATTAAAATTATTTTACGTTGTTAAGACGCTTCTTAAACTTATCTACACGTCCGCCAGCATCAACAAACTTCTGCTTACCTGTGAAGAAAGGATGGCACTTAGCGCAAATTTCAACTGAAATATCACCCTTTGTTGTTTTTGTTGCTACTGTATTGCCACATGCACACTTAATTGTAGCTTCTTTGTATTCTGGATGAAGTCCTGCTTTCATTCTTTTCACCTCTTTGTAATAAAAGTAATAATTTTCGATTTATTATACAACACCGATAGTTAAAAGTCAAGCATTTTTTGAAATTATTTTTAAATTTTCGTTTCTATCTCTTTTCTTAGCCTTTTCATAATCTTTTTTTCTAACCTGGAAATATACGATTGTGAAATATTTAGCAAATCTGCCACCTCTTTTTGTGTATGCTCTTCTCTACCATCCAATCCGAACCTTAGCTTTACTATTGTTTGTTCCCGATTGCTCAGCTTAGAAATTGCATCATCTATAATTTTCTTATCTTCATTAGTTTCCAGTTCACGGTAAATTTCGTCCTCATCCGTTCCCAATACATCTGATAGCAGCAGCTCATTGCCATCCCAATCTGTATTTAGTGGCTCATCAATCGATATTTCTACTCTTCTATTACTGCATTTTCTTATGTACATCAGTATTTCGTTTTCAATGCACCTTGAAGCATAAGTTGCAAGCTTGATGTTTTTATCTGATTTATATGTATTGATTGCTTTGATTAAGCCAATGGTACCTATTGAAGTTAAGTCCTCTAATCCTATTCCGGTATTTTCAAATTTTTTCGCAATGTACACTACCAATCTTAAATTATGTTCTATCAAAACAGAGGAAGCTTGAGGATTCAAGCCAAGCTGTTCTATCACTTGCTGCTCTTCCTCTGCATCCAAAGGTGGAGGTAAATGCTCTACACCGTTAATATAGAACACTTCATTATTCTTACTTAACATTCTGTTTAATAATCTGGCAAAAAAATTCTTTATTGTTGCTAAAATGTTCATCTTTCTCTCCTACAAAACTGTTTTGGGTACAAGTGCATCATACCCGTTAAAATTTTTATTTTTAGTCGTAGCAATTATAGCATCTGCTACTTTCCCTTCAACTTTGATTTCATTTGGTGATATACCCTTTAAAACACCTTCGCCACTTACATCTCTGAAAGGAATGAACTTAACCTTATAATCGTTATAGGATAGGATTTCCTTACCTAATGCACTATCCTCGCTAACCAAAATAACGCATTTACCTGAAAAAGGCTCCAATAATAAATTTCCCGAATCACACAGCCCCTTCAAAACATAGCTATGGTCTTTTATTCTGACTGTCAGCTCTACAAATTCAGTATTCTTTCCTTTAATTAAAATTCTGCTAAAGATTATCGAAACAATAGATGTCAGTCCAATTATTATAAATATTCTTGCTCCGTTATAACTCGCATATGTATTTTCGATGGAAACTGTAGAGATAACGTTATTTAAAAATGAATATAAAACACTCATTAAACCACCAAGAGTTGCGCTAATGAAGACATACATAAATGTCAAACTAATTAGTCGAGATAATCTGTTTTCACGAAAGCATATTATCATCATTAATACAGCTATTAAAACGCACAGCAAAAAACTAAAAATAAATTTTAGCTTCAAAATCATTGATAAAACACCATAAATTGCCCCTAAGAAAGACGCAAGTAATATCCTTCCTTTTGCAGCCTTATATTGCATAATTTTAGAGCAAATAAACAAGCCCAAAAAATCCATGCTGAAATTAATAACAAAAAGAATATCAGCGTACAGAACCAACACACCACTTCCCTTCGAATACATTGTATCAAAAGAATTTCGAAAAAAAAGTCATTTCATGCAGTCTTTAAAAGTAATTTCAAAAAAATTTCGACACAATCTACACTTACACTTGAAAAAGAAGGGTTAAGATGTTATAATATATTGAATAATTAAAATTAGGAGGAACAACATGTACGGTCCACCAAGGCACTATGAAAACAAGGGCGAAGAAAAGCCCAAAAGCCTTAAAGAGCTTCCTTCATATATTAAAAACGTTGTCAAGGGATTTTTCTCAAGATATATTTACATTTTTAGGTTAGTTTGGGAAACCAGTCCTTTAATTTTGCTTTGCATGTCAATTGCAGCTCTTTTCAACGGTCTTTTCCCTGTTGCAGGCGCCTACATAACAGCCCAACTTTTAGAAGCAATTTCTGATGCATATAATGTATCTCAAGGGTTGTCAGTCGGGATATCCTCAGAAGAAGCTCTAAACGGTATAATTTTTTGGGTAGCTCTTGAATTTGTATATCTTTTGTTAAAAAACGCGATTGGAACACTATATAACGCTATCGTTAGCATTTCAGGAGAAAAGGTATCCAACCACATCAAGGTTAAAATCATCACAAAAGCTAAATCAATTGACGTTTCACAGTTCGATTTGCCGGAATTTTATGAAAAATTCGAAAACGCCAGCCGTGAAGCGAGTTTTAGACCCATCCAAATACTTGGAACAACCTTCTCTATGGTAAGTAGCATCATTTCCATGGTATCCTTTATTGTTGCTTTGATTGCGTTGAGTCCATTTGCACCTTTAGTCATAATTATTTTTGCTTTGCCAGCTGCCATTGTAAAAATGATTTACAGTAGAAAAAATTTTTTATATGCACGACGTCGCTCTAAGGAAAGACGGCATATGGAGTACTTTTCCATGCTTATGACCAACAAGGACCTTGTTAAAGAAATTCGAATTTTTAATTTATCAGATACGTTTATAGATAAATTCAAAAAAACCTTCTCTATTTACTATTCGGGACTTAAAAAACTGGTAATCCAGGAAAACATTTGGCATATGGTTATTTCTTTAGCAACAGGAGCGGTTAATTCTGCTTTGTTTTTATATGTAGGTTACCAAGTATGGCAAGGCAACCTAAGATTAGGTGATTATTCATTCTACTCCGGCTCGCTCACATCCATAATTTCTTGTGTCAGCTCCGTTGTAGCTTCAACTGCAACGATTTATCAAGGAACACTGTTCATTGATAATATGATTGAGTTTAACAAATTGGAGGCAAAAATTATTCCTACTTTGAATCCACCGTTAGATGTAAAGCGTCATGTGGCTCACGAAATTGAATTTCGCAATGTTTCGTTCTCATATCCGGGTAGTGATAAGCTTGTTTTAAACGATGTTAGCTTTACTCTTAAACCCGGAACAACAACTGTATTAGTTGGTTTAAACGGTGCCGGAAAGACAACTACCATTAAACTTTTAACAAGGCTATATGATCCAACCAGTGGCACAATTTTATTAGACGGTGAAGATATACGACACTATGATTTAAATCAGCTATATGAAATTTACGGTACAATTTTCCAAGACTTTGGAAAATATGCTGTTTCAGCTAAAGAAAATATATACTACGGCGACATAAACCATGAAATAGATGAAGAACGTATTGTACGCTCAGCAAAAAGCAGTGGTGTTTCTGATTATATCGAGCGTTTACCAAGACAGTATGACACCCCATTGATGAAGTATTTTGAAGCCGATGGCACCGAATTGTCCATTGGACAATGGCAAAAGCTCTCCGTTTCAAGAGCATTTTATTCGGATTCCGATATAATGATTCTTGATGAGCCCACAGCGTCCTTAGATGCTATAGCAGAGCAAAAGGTTTTCCAACAATTCGAAAGCTTAACTGAAGGCAAAACATCGATTTTTGTATCTCACAGACTTTCAAGCGCTACCACCGCTGATAACATAATTGTTTTGGAATACGGTAAAGTAATTGAGCAAGGAACTCATAAAGAGCTTATGAGCTTAGGTGGAAAATACTTTGATTTATTCACAACTCAGGCAAAACGCTATTTATACTCCGACCAAGTACAATAACAAAACTCGCACATTGAATAGGGCGCGCCTATTCAATGTGCGAGTTTCTTTTATAAAAAATTATATTCGGATTAATGTAGTACCTGCTGCCTTCACGTAATACCAGCTTTTCTCTATTGACCTTCTTGCAGCGCATATTAATTTCATCTATCATTGTAGAAAAACCAATTTCCTTGTCGGTGTTGAATTCAAGATAGCTGCTAATGTCATACAGCTCAAACTTTTTATGAGGATTGTACAATAATATTTTTATTGCCTTCATTTGTTTTGGCGTCAAATGAAAATATATGCCTCCAAAAGCGAACCTTTTGCCTTCCATTGCAAGAGCACCGAATATTTCTCTTCCCTTGCCAAACGGACATTTCTCATCATATATTTTCATAATACTTTTTGCAGTATTTTTATCTAAAGGGATAATCTCCATCCAATCGGGAGTCTTACCGATTACATTATTTTTAGCAACAACACATAATGTATCTTCCTTTTTGATTTTCTTCATTTGAGCTTCGGTCGGATTTAAATAAACCGTCATAAAGGGCTTAGTGTAAAAGTCCATATCATCAAGAGGTTGCTCAGCAACTATGTATTTTTTCATAAACAGTGATAATAGTATATCGTGCCTTCGATATTGATTATTATCAAAAAGTAATATCATTTTTCCTTCTCCTGTAATATTTTCATCTCGTCAAAAATAGTATTTATTAAGACCATTTTTAAGGAGATATAAAATGTTTGTTTATTCATTCAAGGCAACCACCCTGAAATTTTTTGGAATAATAGGCGTTGCCATAATCACGCTGGTAGCACTGGTGTTTCTTATTCCAAGCTACTCAACTGCAACTACAAAAGAAATTGCTTTAATGAACGAATCAATTTCATTTGATAATGTAAAAAATTCAAATGACGTAATCAAATTTTTAAGTCAATATGGCTGGGAAGTTGCAGATTCACCCGTTGAAGAGTGTGAAATAACAATACCAAAAGAGTTTGACAAGGTAATAAGCTCATACAATGAAATTCAAAAGCAGCAGGGCTTGGACTTATCAAAATATTCCAAGAAAACAGCTCTTCGCTACACATTTAAAATTACAAACTATCCTAACTACGATGGTACTGTATATGCCAACGTAATAACATATCGTGGCAAGGTTATAGCAGGTGATATTTGCACTGCGGATGCAAAAGGATTTATACACACCTTACCAATGCCAAGCAATGATTCCATTTAATTTTATCACAATATTTTTAAAAAGCAAGGTTTTTCCTTGCTTTTGTTCTTTTTTTACAAATCATAGAATAAGATGTACAAAAAGGAGGTTTAAAAAATGCACTTAATGCTAAATTACAGAAAAAAATTAGAGTCTATTTGTCTATTCGTTTTAGACAAGCTTCCAACCGATCTAAAGCAAAAACTTGAAAAATACTTGTTGGAAAAAGGCTTTAGTACAGTTAACGAGATCAGAATAAGAGCAGGCTCCTACATCTGCTTATTTATCGATAGTAAAGCTTATGTAACCGACATATGGGTAAGTAATGATTTGATTAATGAAACACTTATATGCCTTTGTGATGGGTCAGTATACGCACACCTAAATACAATCAGAAAAGGATATATTAGCATTGGTAAAGGGGTTCGAGCCGGAATATGCGGTAAAGCTGTGTTAGAAAATGAATTAATTTCAGGAATTAGCAGCATTACATCCATCAATATAAGAATACCACAAAAAATCAGCTTCGCAGCAGAATACTTACACGAATTACTAAAAGCACACGATTACAACATTTCGGTATTGCTGTATTCACCACCAGGGGTAGGCAAAACCACCATATTACGCGACTTGGTTTGTCGGCTGTCTTCAACCGAGTCCAGCATACGCCATGCAGTGATCGATACGCGTGAGGAAATAACTACTTTTTTAGAGAACACGCTAACATCAGATATTTACTTATCTTACCCAAAAGGATTGGGTATAGAGTTAGCTACCAAAAGCATGACACCAAAAATCATCATTTGTGATGAAATAACTTCACTTGAAGAAGCAAATGCAATTATGAATTCAGTTCTATGCGGAGTATCCTTGATTGCAACAACACATGCAAGTTCATATGAGGAGCTTAAAAGCAAAGAGATACTACAATCACTCTTCAATTGCGATGCATTTGATTATTCTTTAGGAGTTCAAAGAAGTCGAACAAACAAATTCATATTTACACTAAATAAAATCAAATGAAAATCACAGGTAGCATTTTGATAATAATTTCATCCATCATTGCTTCGTACTTCTATGAAAAAAGATTAAAGCATCAATTGTATCAGTTAAAGGAGATTGACCAGTTTACTATTTTCATCAAAACACAAATTGAATACTTTTCTTTATCATTGAACGAAATATATACTAAATTTAACTCTAAAAGCGAGATTATTGATAAATTGATTTCTAAGAAAGAGTTGAATTCGTTTGATGAACAAATTGAGGACGAGCTGTTTAATACATTTAAAACTTTAGGTAATGGTTTCAAAGAAGAACAAATTAAAAAATTAGAATATTTACATACTTTTTTAGATAAAAAAATTAACGAAATTGAAGAAAATTATGCACAGAAAACAAAAGTATTCAGAGCTATGTCAATTTTCATAGGCTGCTGCACGGTAATACTTTTAGTTTAGGAGTTTAAATGGACATTTCCTTAATATTAAAGATAACAGGAATAGGATTGTTAATTTCTGTCGCGTGCCAAGTTCTATCAAAAAGCGGACGAGATGAACAAGCAACTATGCTTTCAATTGCAGGAATAATCATTGCTATGATATTGATAATTACAGAGCTGGACAACTTATTCTCCATTATTTCAAAGGTTTTTGGAATATAAATGAATGAATTAAAAGCCTGTGGATTAATTATCTGCTCATTAATTATATGCATAATTTTCAAAAATTTAAAAAACGAATATTCTCTTTTCATAAGAATCATTATCACTCTTTCAGTCTTTGGAATTTCTATTAGCATATTTTATCCGGTATTAGCTTATATCGAAGAAATAACATCAAATACGCAAATATATCAATTTGTACCTATTATTTTAAAGGCTCTTGGCATTGCCTTTTCTGTGCAAATTACTGCCGATATTTGCAAGGATGCACAGGAATCCTCATTAGCACAGGGCATTTTATTTTTCGGTCAAGCGCAAATATTGGTAATTTCCATTCCATTGATGAAAAACCTGTTTCAAATATGTGAAGGACTACTAAAATAATGAAAAAAATAATTACATTTACACTATTTTGTGTATTTATTTACGCTCTTTCCACCCAATCATATGCATCGGAAATTAATAATGAAGTAACCTCTTCGTTACAAAACGAGCTTGAACAATTTAAAAATTCCTTACCGGAATACGTTCAGGATTTTTTCCCAAACGGCATTTTAGATGGAGATTTTACATCACTCATTAACGGTGAGCTTAACGAAGGAAAGTTTTTAGACCAAATTGGGAATTACCTAATTATTGAATTAGATAGCGTGTTCAAAAGCTTCGCATCAGTACTGATTTTAATAATAATCTCCGGCTTATTCAACACTCTGAGCGCAACCATGTTAGACGTAAATATTAGTAACACCTTCTCAATTTGTTCTACATTGTGTATTTCAATTACTGTATTTAATTTGTGTAACATACTGGCAAGCAACGTTACGCATTACATTCAACTGCTTTGTAATGTTATGAATGCCTTTTTACCAATAATGATAGCTCTCTTGACTATAAGCGGTAACATTTCAAGCGCTGTTGTATCAAACGGTTCAATGCTCCTTTTCATAAGCATAGTACAGGGCTTTTTAGTAACCTTTATGCTACCGCTTACAAAAATTTGTTTAGTCTTTAGCTGCATAAAAGGCTTTGGAGGCCCTTGCGATCTAAGCGGAATTTCAAAAACACTTAAAAATACATTTACATCTGCAGTAGTATTTGTTATGTCGATTTTTATGTTCGTTTTATCTTACAAGAATACACTTTCGCAAAGCGTTGACTCAATTTCACTAAAAACTGCAAGATTTGCAATAAGCAGCTTGGTGCCATTAGTCGGTTCGTCTGTAAACGAAGCATTAAGAACAGTTACATCAAGTCTATCATTAATTAAAAAATCCTGTGGAATAGTTGCTATAATCATAATAGCTGTAATGATGTTGCCTTTGATTGTAAATTTACTTTTGAATAAGCTTTCATTTAATTTTCTCTCTTCCTTTTCTAAAGCATTAGGTAACGGAAACGAAAGTCACATTTTGGAAGAGGCCGATCATACATGCGGATTTTTGCTTACCATTGTTGCTTGTACGTGCGTATTATTCATCTTTGCATTAACCATTTTCATAAAAACAAGTATAGAGGTCGGCATATGAATGGATACATAATTGCAATCATTACAATTTCGATTGTTGCCGGCATAGGGTCTTCTCTTGTATCAACAAATGACGTAAGACTAAAAAAACACATTAACTTTCTTACATCTTTAATTTTTCTAATTATTTTAATTTTTCCAATCAAAGATGCTATGGACAAAGTAAATGACATAAAGGAAAATATCGATTCCTTTGTTTCAAGTATTAGCTCAAGCGTCGATTATTCAAACAATCTGATTATAAATACAAGCATTGATAACATTTGCTCCGGAATTGAAAAAGCACTTATCGATGAGTTTAAATTTAAAGAAGACGATGTAGAAATAAAAATTGAAGTCAATAGCAAAGATGTAGAGGCTGTACAAATAGAAAAACTAAAAATATTCCTATATAATGAAGCCACTTGGTGCGATGAAAATAAAATTGAAAATTATATTGAAAATTTAGTTGGCTGTGAAGTAGTAATAAAGAAAGCATAGAGGTTGAACATGAAGCTCAAAAATAAAAAAATAATAATTATTATTGCATTGGCAGCAATCGGCATAATATTGATATTTGCAGGAAATCAATTTCAAAATGAACAGAAAAAACAAGCAGAGTCTATTGATTATAAAAGCTATACAAAGGAATTAGAAAAGAAATTAGAAGACTTTTTGTTAAGCATTGAAGGAATAAACAAAGCAAATGTTATAATTACCCTTGATAATGCCAGCGAACAGGTGTATGCCCAAAATCAGACAACCTATGATTTTTTGACTATCAATTCAGGAAACGGAGAGAGTCCTGTTTACATTACCGAAATTTATCCAATGGTTCGCGGTGTTGCCATTGCGTGCACAAACGGAAACAATGATGATGTAAAAGTAATGGTTACAAAACTTATAACAGCTTATTTAGGCATTTCTTCGAACAGAATTGAAATAGTTGGTATTAAGTAGTCATATTGCAAGTAAGAAGCAAGTATAATTATAATGTAAATTTTTAATTTAGGAGATTTGATATGAACACAGAAAAAAAGCAAAACAAATTCAAACAATTTTTCAAAAAAATCGGTACGAAGAACCTAATTGTAATTTGTGCAGTATTATTGGTAGGTGCTGCAGTTTGTGTAAATTACATAATCTATAACGATTCAAAGGACGAACCCATTTCAGATGTTGATATAGATTTAAATGATACCGATTTAAACGAAACACTTGACAAAGACCCAAATGCTTCCAACTATTTTGCTCAAACAATTTTATCAAGAAAGCAAGCAAGAGACGAAGCATTAGAGGTTTTGCAATCTGTTGCCACAAGTGATAGTGCTTTACCGGAAACAGTAGAAACAGCTTTAAATGACATCTCACAAATTGCAAGGGATATTGAAACAGAATCAAATATCGAAACATTAATAGAGGCAAAGGGCTTTGAGCAATGCATAGCAGTAATAAGCGAGGGAAAAGCTACCGTTATTGTTCAGACTGACGGTCTTTTGGCAAATGAAGTAGCACAAATCAATGAAATAGTTTATGAAGCTTCCGGCATATTGCCAACCGATTTAAAAATTATCGAAAAGAATTAATGTAACAGAACCTTGACAAATTTATTTTTTTATTGTATTATATATAAAATGAGTTTGAAAGGTTGTTGATATAATGGAACTAAATAAAAATCAATACGTGCTCTATAAGGGTCTTCCTTTAGTAAGAGACGGCGATATGCTATGCTATGGTGACTTAAGCGAAAAGTATATATTAACTCTTAACATATTAGGAAAAGACGATAAAGAAAAACCAAATATGATTATGGTTCAAATCTGCCATTCTAACGATAGAAACAAAATTGTAAAAGGAAAACAAGCCTTCAAAAACGATTTGTACGAAGCATTAGACTTAGGCAGAGAGTGGCTTGAGCATATAATCAAAGCAGAAGGCTGATTCTTTAAAGCATAAAACTTAAAACACCTCTAAGCAAAAGCTTTTGAGGTGTTTTCTTATTTCAATTCTCATATGTCAGATTTTTAATCATAGTAGCTAATACAAAAGCTGCATTCTTCTCTTCCTTTGAGGTCAAACCCTTAAATGCCTTTTTTTGTAGGCTTTCAATAAGCTCGTGTCTTTCCTTGTTAAGCTTTTCACCCTTTTCCGTTAAATAAACACGTATTTGTCTTTGGTCATAAGCATCATTGATTCGTTTAACATAGCCTTCCTTTTCCAGCTTTGTTAAAGCGACACTGATTGTAGAGCCCTTCAAATGTGTAGCACGAACAATATCATTTTGAGAAATGCCATCATTTATTCCTAAAGTAAAAAGAATAAATCTCGATGCCTTTTGATTTAAAAATTCATTGCCGGTGATATCGGATACCTTTTCCTCAAAAACCTTTGCAAGCATATTTACTAAGGTAATCGTCGGAATACCAAAATCATTAAACTCCAAAAGCCTGTCAATCATACAAATTTCCTCACTTATTTTTTATCTTCAATAATTATACACTAAATCAAATGATTTTTCAATACATTAAAATTTTATTTTGTCATAATTTCTCTTTCACAAGCAATTTTGTTAGACATAATTAAATCACGATTGCACAAATTAATTATGCACGAAATTGAAAGGACTAATAAGATGAAAAAGCAAAAACAATTAATATGCTTAATTTTTGCTCTATTAATAACAATTTGCTTCTGCCTACCGGTCTTTGCAGGCGATTATAATCTAAAAGAAATAGAGCTTTATCCCGGTGGAATGCCCTTTGGCGCTAAAATAATTTCAGATGGACTTACAGTTGTGAAATTTTCCGATACACAAGGAAAAAACGCGTCAAGTGCGTACTTGGCAGGCATTCGAGAGGGCGATATAATTACAAAAATTAATAATATCAATGTAAATTCAATTGAAGATTTTGTTGCTCTCGTAAATAAGAGCAGGAATAATGAGATAAAATTCACAGTAAAAAGAAATCAACAGGAGCTTAATTTTAATGTAACCCCTCGATATTCAGCAGAAGACGGAAAATATAAAACAGGAATTTGGGTGAAGGACTCCACATCCGGAATAGGCACCATTACATTTATTAACCCAAAAACCAATGAATTTGGTGGATTAGGTCATGCAATTTGTGACTCAGCTACAGGTAAGCTTGTTCCTCTTATTCACGGTGATGTGATGGACGTCTCTATTAACGGAGTAATAAAAGGGCAAGTGGGTACTGCCGGCGAGCTTAAGGGCACTTTTCAAAATAAAAAAATAGGTACTTTAACAAAAAATTCTACTTGTGGTGTATTTGGCACACTTTCGCTTAATACCATCCATTCACCTGAAAACCTGATGAAAATATGTCCTAAAGAAGAACTACATGAAGGTAACGCTTATATTTGGTGCACATTAGATGAAGGCTCACCTCAAAAATATTCCATTGAAATTTCCAACATTGACACTACAAATTCAACAACTAAAAATTTCAAAATTAAAATTGTAGATGAAAATCTTTTAAAACAATCAGGCGGTATTGTACAAGGAATGTCGGGCTCCCCGATCATTCAGAACGGAAAGCTCGTGGGCGCCGTCACCCACGTCCTCATCAACGATCCCACCACGGGGTATGGGATTTTTATTGAAAATATGTTAAATGCCGCAAATATTCCTATGGCAAAGGCATCATAAAACGGAAATATAGGAAAATATATGAAAAAGTTGTCCCTATTTGAACACACTCCTAGAGTGAGTTATAATAGGGACAACAGTCTTTTGTCCGAGCATTATTCGATTTTAATAGAAATTGTGTTGTCCCTATTATAACTCACTGGTATTCCTTGGATAATGCCTATTAAGAATGTGATTCTGTTCCTTCGTATTTTCCACTAATGTTTTCGGCAAATTCAAAGAACATCGATCGCATAGATTCATAATTCTCATCATCTGTAGCAAATTGAATATATGAATGCTTTTCGCTACCGTAGTTCGTGCGCGAATACGATATATAACTACCGATAGGACTGCCGAAACCGCTCGGTGCAGGCTTCATTTTGCATAGCGGATGAACGGATGAGCCAAAATCGATCCCATTAAATATGATCTCCAAGGCATTTACACTATATGGTCGTGGTATTTTTTCTACAATTTCCTTAATCATTGAATATTCCACTTTACCGCACGAGGAAAATGTATCTTCGGTGAAGTTTTTGATCGTCAATATCTCTTTTGCAAAACCATCGTCATCAATATAACTTTTGTGTTCAAAAAAATCATTAAGCATCGGGTAGTGTTTCAGTATTGTAAGAATTGCATTTTTATTTCTATTAGAATGCAACTTGCCTTCGTGTTCAAATTCAACTATTGAAACCTCTAATTTTATAAGGCACTCTGAAAAAGTAAAATTGTGTGTTTGAATTAAGAATTCAAGATTTTGAAAAATATCAATTGGTTTTACATTTTTGTTTACTTTGTAATTAATAATATTGTAATTTTTCACTTCAGGCATTTTAAAACTCACTTTCTATCCACTTCGGCACGATCAAAACGCAATTTGAAATGGAATTGTTCGGGGTATGAATCCAAGTCCTCAAGCAAAATATCCAGTTCGTATTTACCGTTGTTTTCAGTCAGCTGATCGGCAAGCCACCATATCTTCTTTTTACCTGTCAAATTGATGCTTGGCAAACCAATGCTTTCTGATAGAATTTTGTAATTGTAAAATCGAATTTCTTTTACACGAAAATCAAACATTGCTCCTTTAGCATCAATTTTCAAAGAAATCATATTTCGATCATATTTATTTTTCTCTGCCGTGTATTTGTTATAATCAAACGGAAACTCGAATGATTCCGCGCCGATGATGCACGCATCGTGAAGCCCTGCTTCCCAATACCAATCGGGCGGATTTTCGGGATATTCCGTGTAAAATTCTCTGCCTTTTGCCATAAAAACCTCCGACAATACCACTCGTTCATCTATAATTATACACCCTTTTTATTCTATTGTCAACTGAAAGCAATTTGTAAATAATCCGTAAAAACTGTTGTCCTTTCTTGACCACACTCGTGAGCGGCTCACCGATAATTCAGAACGGCAAGCTTGT
>JAFTZI010000142.1 GCA_017461055.1 Clostridia bacterium
CACGACTTGATTCCTCCTTTGGTTTTTATTTCTTGGTTGGCAGACCATTTTTATTATACCAAAGGAGGATTATTTTTTCTACGCATAGCTAAAGCCTTTTGGAACCACCGCCACTGCCGGTGGTTTTCTGTATACAATAAAAAACAGAATTTCACGTTAATTCATGAAATTCTGTTTTTATTTATTTTATCTGCTCTTTTGCAGCAGTTAAGGTATTTTGTAAAAGCATTGTAATTGTCATAGGGCCAACGCCGCCGGGAACAGGTGTGATGTAGGATGCAACCTTTTCGGCTGATTCAAAATGAACATCGCCTACAAGCTTGCCTTCCTCGTTTCTGTTAATTCCAACGTCTACAACTATTGCTCCGTCCTTTATCATATCGCCTGTTATGAAGTTAGCTCTGCCAACAGCCACAACTAATATATCCGCTCTTTTGGTGGTTTCCTTCAGATTCTTTGTTTTCGAGTGACATATTGTTACTGTTCCGTTCTTTTGCAGCAACAGCATTGCTTGTGGCTTGCCAACAATATTACTTCTACCTACCACAACACATTCCTTGCCTGCAACATCTACTCCGGTTGAGGCTATAAGTTCCATAACTCCTGCGGGGGTACACGGTAAAAAGCTATAATTTCCTATCATAATTTTGCCTGTATTTACAGGGTGAAAGGCATCAACGTCCTTGTTTGGATTAATTGCTAAAATGACCTCTGTTTCGTCAAGGTGCTTTGGCAACGGAAGCTGACAAAGTATACCGTGAATATTACAGTCATTGTTAAGCTTTTCGATTAAAGCAAGAAGCTCTTCCATTTTTGTATCTTCGGGCAAGCGATACACCTCTGAATGAAAGCCAACCTCCTCACAGCCCTTTGCTTTATTTCTAACATATACCTGTGAAGCAGGATCCTCGCCTACAATTATAACAGCAAGACCCGGTTTTTTACCCGTTTTTTCAAAAAGCTCACTTGCTTCAAGCTTTATTCTTTCTCTGACCCTTTGTGAAACTTCTTTTCCACTGATTATTTGTGCCATTGCCTTTTAACCTCTTTATTTTGTCTTCGTTTCTTTTTTAGGACGTTCAATTTTAAGTACCATTTCGCCCTTACCATATTTGAAATATCTATATAATCCGATAATCATTAATGTTATTCCTGCAATCAAGGACAAAAGCGCTATTAATTGTGATACTCTTATAACACCGTCTACTAAGTATAAGCTATCGGTTCTTAAGCCCTCTATCCATAATCTTCCCAAGCCATACCAAATTAAATAGCAATAGAATATTTGACCGTTTATTTTGTGAAGCTTTTTGTTTCTAACAAACACAAAATAAATTACTGTAAAGCCTATTATATTCCATAGGGATTCATATAGGAAGGTTGGATGCGCGCCTATTTCTCCTGCAAGTGATGAAAAATATTCATCATTGGTAATTAATTCATTGTAATATAGGTTTCTTGCTATTTTCGGGGAGCACATTCTCCAAGGAAGAGTTGTTGGTCCGCCAAATGCCTCAACATTAGTAAAGTTACCCCATCTACCAATTGACTGCGCCATCATTACTGCCGGTGCTAATATATCAAGTATTCTTAAGAGATTGATTTTTTTGAAATGTGCTACTATGACACCGGCTATTCCACCGGCGATAATTCCACCGTAAATAGCAAGTCCGCCGTTCCAAACTGCAATAATTCCGTAAAGCGTATCTCCAAGATTTTGCCAAAAGGAATCCGAGGATGTTACCAAATAGTTTTCAAACTCAAAAATTACATAGTAAAGCCTTGCGCCAACTATTCCACTGGGCACTACTGCTAATGCAAAGTCTAACAAGTCGTCAACGGTTAAGCCGGCTTCCTTAAATCTAAACCATACATAAAGTACTGCTAAAAGTATGCCTAAGGTTATGATTATAGAATACCAGGTGAGAGAAAAACCACCAATTTTAAAGGCTATGGCTTTTACTGTAAAATCATCTATTCCCATTCCGGGAAAGGAAACAATATTTTCTTTCATTTTATTCTCCTATGGGATTTACAACAGACATTGCGTAATATTCTTCCTTAAAGCAATCGTTTAAAAGCTTTGTTACGTATTCTATGTCTATTGCTTCTATTATTTCAGGTGCGTCAAGCAAATCTCCCTCATCAAAATGATTAAAAATAAAATTATTTGCTATATCTTCGGTTGAATCAAAGGATTTTATGTTTGATGCATAAATTGTCCTTTTTGAAAGCTCAAACTCCTCTTTGTCTATTCCGTTTTTCTTAACATTCTCAATATATTCCACAAACTTAGAATAAACCAATTCCGGATCAGAGGATTCTGAGGAAACTACATTAAACGAGAATTGCTTTGTTACCTCGGTGCCGCTGGAAAGGTCCTGCGCAATCAAATTCTGTTCATAAAGCTCGTTATAAAAGGTTGATGATTGAGAAAACAAAATCTCATCAAGAATTTCCATAGCATATGATTTTTTCATTCTTTCGTTAGGATCGCTTGGAATATCGGTGTCCTTAATACCAATTGCAAATATTGGCTTTGACACATCAAGGTTACAATATACTCTTTTTTGATTAACCTCTTTTGGCTCGTCCAAGTCCTCGCTATCTCTTACAACTTCAAATGCGGGGGCTGTCTTTAACACATTGTCACAAACCTCTTCTACCTGCTTTACGTCTACATTTCCGCAAACTGCAAGAGTCATATTATTAAGATTGTAAAAGGTATTGTAGCATTTATAGAGGATTTCAGCATCAATTTCGGCGATTGATTCAACTGTTCCAGCTACATCAATTCTTATTTTATTCTTCTTGTATAGTGCCTTCATAAGCTCCTTATGGAGTCTTACGCCCGGGTTGTCCTCGTACATTCTTATTTCTTGGGCAATAATTCCTTGCTCCTTCTGAACTGTTTTTTCAGAGAAATACGGATGAGTCACAAAATCCAGAAGAATTTCTAAGGATTCGTAAAATTTTTCTGTACAGGAAAACAAGTAGCCTGTCATTGTATTAGATGTGTATGCGTTAGCGCTTGCGCCTGTTTTTGCAAAAAGCTCAAATGCGTCCACTTCGTTTTCACATTCAAAAAGCTTATGCTCTAAAAAGTGAGCTATTCCGTCAGGAACGCAGGTATACTCTGCGTCTTTTGAAAGCTTAAACTTATTGTCAACCGCTCCGTATCTTGTTGCAAAAATTGCATATGATGTTGTCATTTCCTTTGGGAATACATAAACCTCAAGTCCTGATTTATGCTTAAAGGAGTAATGCTTTTCGTTAAGCATTTTATTCTCTTTTACTCTGTAGCTCATACATTCTCCTTTCCTCTCAAGAAATATACGGTATCAAGCTTAAATTTTGTTGCCAAATCTTGAATTTCTTTCTTGGTTGTATTTTCAATTTTATCACATTCAAGCATTGGTGTTGTTGATATTCCGCATAAGCTTCTGAAGAAAGCCCAAGTCTCCATTGCCTCAGCGCTGTCGTATATTTGCATATAGCCATTTTTTATTGACTTTTTGGCGCTTTCCATCTCTTCGTCGGATATTTCGCCCTTTTGTATCATTTCAAGCTGTTCTATTATTGCTTTTTCTGCTATTTCCTTATTACTTGCTTCTATTCCGGATGAGACGAGCATGACACCCGTTCTTTGACCGATTATTGAACGGCAATAATAGCATAAGCTCATTTTTTCACGAACATTTATAAATAGCTTAGCAGTAGGTGAGCCACCGTAAAGCTCATTGAAAAGCTGCATTAAATGATATTTATTGTCCTGCGGCTTATAGCCTGTTCTAAAGCCAAGAACAAGCTTTCCTTGCTTGACGCTTTCGATATCAACTATTTGCTTTACCTCGCTTACATTATCAATAAGCCGGGCTTGCGGAATAGGTACGGGATTTCTTTCAATGCTTGCAAATACGTCTTGGAATTTATTTGCAACAGCTTCAAAATCTCCGTCGCCTACAAAATATATTTCTATTGGGTATTCCTTTATTGCTTTCTTATATGCTTCGTATAATGCTTTATTTGTTATTGCTTGCACGTCCTCTACTGTGCCGAGCTTTGATATACCGAAAAGCTCATCCTTACACATTTCGCTCATTAAGCGCTTTATTGCATATTTGCCTTTTTCGTTGATTTCCGCTTCTATTGTGTCTATAAGGTTGATTTTTTCTCCCTCGGTATATGCTTCATCAAAGGAACCGTTTACTAAATATGGATTAAAGGCTAATTCGCACAATAAGTCGATTGACTCAGAGGTAATGTCAATATTTTTTGCAAATCTATTATTCAATATGTTTGCTTTAAAGCCAAAAATATGATATTCACCAAAATTGGTGTTTCTTGCCACTATGTCGCCGGAATATAAAAATTGAAGCCTTTTGTTAATTTCCTTTTGATTGGGATAGCTTTTAGTACCACGCATAAGCACAAGGGGAAGCATAGAATTATAATGCGCCATTTCCTTGCTCAACGGAGAAATAAAGTTGATTGATATATAATTAGTTTTAAACTTTTCTGTCTTTATGAAATTTATATTTACACCTTTTGCTATGTTCTTGGTTTTAGTAATCATTTCTTCTCCTTTTTATTTGATTTATTATTTATTCTACTACACATTGTGTCTTTTTTCAATAAACTTTTTGAAAAAACTTTACATTTATAAAAATATATGATATAATTAAGTATCTTTACGTTTTGGAGGAAGAAATGGAAATAATAGACATAGTCAAATCTTTTTTACCAAATGAGCGCGTTATTTCTTATGAGCCAATTGGCAATGGCCATATTAACTCGACATATATGATAGTTACCGACAAAAACAGATATTCTATGCAAAAAATCAACACTAAGATTTTTTCTAATGTGGAAGGTCTTATGTCCAACATTGATAAGGTTACAGAGCACATTAAGAAAAAGGCTGTTGCAAGAGGTGAGGATCCACATAGATCAACATTAAACTTTATTCCTAACGTTGAAACCGGAAAAACATATACTTTAGCCGATGATCAAGCATATAGAATGTATGAATATATCGATGATGTTTTTACCATTGAAACAATGGAGAACCCGGAAAATTTCTATTCTGCCGGTCTTGGTTTTGGCGGATTTGCAAGGGAATTGAGTGATTTTGATGCGGGTCAGCTTGTTGAAACTATTGTTAATTTTCATAATACATCTTCAAGATACAGAGATTTCAAAAAAGCTATTGAGTTTAACTATCAAAATCGCTTGGCAGATATTAAAAATGAGGTTAGCTTCGTTAAGAGCCGTAAGGATTTTATGTCACTATTCGTAAACAAGCTCGAAAATGGCGATTTGCCGCTTAGAGTTACGCATAACGACACTAAGATTAACAATATTCTTTTCGACCTAAAAACAGGCGCTCCTGCGGCTGTAATTGACCTTGATACTGTTATGCCCGGCTCATATCTTTATGACTTTGGTGATGCAATTCGCTCAGGTGCTACTCATGCAGCAGAGGATGAGCGTGATTTGAGTCTTGTTGATTTCGACCTTGAGCTTTACGAGCAATTTACAAAAGGCTATTTAGCGGCTTGCGGTGACTCCCTAACTCCTATGGAAATTAAGATGTTACCTTATGCTTCTATTATGCTCACTCTTGAGTGTGGTATGAGATTTTTAACCGACCACTTGAACGGTGATACATATTTTAAGGTACATCGCGAAAATCATAACCTTGACAGAGCCAGAACCCAATTCAAGCTCGTTGACGAAATGGAAAAGCATATTGACGATATGACAGCAATCATTAATAAATATGTAAAATAAACTGAAAAAGCTCTCAATTGAGAGCTTTTTTCTTTGCTTATTGCAAAATGAGGACTAAAAAAGCACACCGATTGGTGTGCTTAATTTATAAAATGCTCATTAAAAACCGAACAAAGGAAGAAATGAGAACTAAGTTTGTTTTCTGTGTATTCAACAAAGTATTGATTGAGATAATCGATACAAAGTAGTTCAAGCTTTCGGTCTATTAGTATCGGTCAGCTGAATACATTACTGTACTTACACCTCCGACCTATCAAACTTGTAGTCTACAAGTGACCTTATCAACTTAATGTTGGAGATATCTAATCTTGAGGTGTGTTTCACGCTTAGATGCTTTCAGCGTTTATCACATTCGTACGCGGCTACTCAGCTATGCCCTTGGCAGAACAACTGATGCACCGGAGGTACGCTCGACCC
>JAFTZI010000143.1 GCA_017461055.1 Clostridia bacterium
TACTCCATAACAGGATCAAGAGCGTTTACCTTGCCGTAGGTTATTTTCAGCTTTTCTATTTTTTCGGGATTGGTAACAATTACAACGGTTATCGGGTCATAGCCGCGTGACAAAATATTGCTTGTATCGGCATAAGCAAGCTTATCTCCTTGGGACAGGGACATATTTGTTTTAACAATGGGAGAAAAAAATTCTCCGTCCAACTCAACTGTGTTAATTCCTATATGAACAAGAATTTCCAAGCCATCCTTTGAAGATATCATATATGCGTGGCCTGTATCGTACGCATTTGACACAATTCCCGAAGCAGGGCTGAAAAAGTCACTCCCGCTTGGAATTATGGCAAAGCCCTTTCCTAATACGCCTGATGAAAAAACCTCATCGCAAACGTCCTCTAATTTAACCACCTCTCCGCTACAAGTGGCGAGGAGTGTCTGTTTTTTATCAATATTACTCATATTTTCTCCTTTTAATTTTAACAAGCAATCATTATTTACATTCGCTTACCTTGCCGCGCACACCCAAAAGGTACGGGACTGAAACAGACAGCTCATCTATTCCTATGTTGGCAAATTGCTGTGTCAGACTAAGGTCTGCCGCCATTTCTCCGCACACGCCAATCCAGCCGCCCTTATGATGAATTGCCTCGCTTGCAATTTTTATAAGCCTCATTACAGGCTCTGTATTTCTTTCGCAAAGATGAGTTACCTTTGGATTTTGCCTGTCTACTGCTAAGGTATACTGCGTCAAATCATTTGTACCTACGGAAAAGAAATCAACCTCCTTGGCAAGAATGTCGCTCATTATGGCGGCAGAGGGTGTTTCTATCATTATTCCAAGCTCAATTTTTGCATCAAATTCCTGACCACGTGTGGATAATTCAGCCATACTGTCCCTTAAAAGTGATTTTGCCTCTCTTATTTCCTCGGCTGAAATTATCATAGGAAGCATTATAGAAATCCTGCCATATGCGGATGCTCTTAAAATAGCTCTTAGCTGAGTTTTAAAAAGCTCGTGCCTGTCAAGACATATTCTTATAGCTCGGTAGCCAAGGGCAGGGTTTTCCTCCTTGGGCAAGGAAAAATAAGGGATTTGCTTATCTGCTCCTATGTCAAGGGTGCGAATAACAACACGTTTTCCTTGCATTTTAATGGCTATATCGCGGTATGCGGAAAACAGCTCATCCTCGCTTGGATATTTGTCCTTAGAAAGATACAAAAATTCACTTCTTAAAAGTCCGATGCCCTCTGCTCCGTTGGAAATTGCAGAGGCAATCTCCTGCTCGCTTCCTATATTTGCGTATATCATTATTTTATGTCCGCTTCTTGTAACGGCAGGCTTTTTCATTATTGAGCGCAAATACATTTCGTGCTCCTTTGCTATTTTGTTATATGCGCTCTGCTCCTTTTCAAATTCCCTTTTTTCATTTTCCGTCGGGCTTATAATTAAAGTCCCCTTTTCGCTGTTTAAAAGAGCATATTCTCCGTCATAAATGCTTCCTATCGTGCCTGTGCCGACCAAAGCGGGAATACCCATAGCGCGCGCCAGAATTGCTGTATGCGACGAGGGTGTGCCGCCAAAGGTAACAAAGCCAAGTATTTTTGACGTTTCCAATTTCACAGTTTCGGAAGGGGTAAGGTCTGATGCTACAAGAATATACGGTTCCGTATCATTTTCCTCATTTTCAGCCACGTCCCCCGTCAAAAACCGAATTATTTGTGCGGAAATGTCATTTATATCTGCGCTTCTTGCCGATAAATATTCATCGTCCAAAGCCTTTAACATTTCCCCATAGGACTTAGCTGTTTGCCTAACAGCCTCCTCTGCGCTTTTCCCTTTATCTATTTCCTCAAGCACTGCATCAAGAAAATCCTCGTCCTCCAAAAGCATACCGTGAATTTCAAATATTTGCGCTTCCTTTTCACCTAAGAGCTTAAGCGCCTTTTCCTCCAAGGCTTTAGTTTCCTTAATGGCTGCTTTTCTTGCGATTTCAAGTCTTGCCTTTTCGTCAAGGGCGCTGCCTGTACGTGAATTTATAATTTTCCTTTTTGAACTACCGAAAAGCTTTATTCTTCCGCTTACCTTACCGTTGGTTATTCCTATGCCGTTAAACCTTATGCTTTTTGTCATTTTACTCTCCGTCAAGCCTTGTGTTACAATGCTCGATTAGCGCTTTTTCAGCCACGTCCTCGTCTTTTCCGTTAATTTTAAAGTGCAATTCCGTTCCGCACTTCGCTCCTAAGGACATTAGGGAAAGCAGCCTTTTCCCGTCTGCCTCCTTGCCCTGCGCCTCTACCTTTATATCACTTTCAAAGGTTTTTGCCACGCTTGCAAGCATTCCCGCAGGACGTGCGTGTAAGCCATTTTTGTCCTTTATCGTATGCTTAAATTCTCTCATTTCAGCCTCCGTATTTGCTTTTTAATATATTTTGGCTGTTTTTTCTTTTTTTATACAATAACATAAAAAAGGAAGAAGATTTTGCTCTTCTTCCTTTTTTATGTTATTTTTGGTTTGACAACTGATTAAATGTTACGCTTTCATAAGATTTGCTAACTCCGTTTTGCTGAATGTAAGAAATATCGTTGCCAATCTTAATATAGCCTGCTAAAATAAATTCCTGCTTTTGTAATGCGCTTGACAAATTAGATAGCTTTAATGTGCTGTCGTACATATTAAGCGCGGACATATCGTGCTTTAATACCGCATTTGAATATGCGCTTCCGTCTGCCTTAAGAGGTGAGGCACTGCCCAGCCTTGTGCTTGACGCGGCGATTAATCCAAATTCAATGCTTACACCGTATACCTCTTCATATTGCTTTATTGATACGGAATTAAACTTAATGCCGACAACCATTCCCTTTGTGCCAACGGTTGACACTGAGTAGCCCGGGAATTCCACAATTGCGGGAGCATTCCTTACACAGCCCTCAAGAGTGCCGCAAACGCTGCATTTTGCCTCTACTAAGCCTGATTTATCAATTCCGTTTGGATAATCAATTGTTACAGCGCTTGAAAATACGTGAGGAACGCTTGGATTAGGGCCTGAGATAAGCTCTACTACCTTTTCGCCCTGTCCCTTTACATAAAGCTTATAATAAGCATTTCTAACCTCGCCGCAGGGGCAATCGGTCTTATAGGTATTATAACAGGTAGACTTATTATCTTCAGTATATGCGTGAGGTATGCCTGCGTGTATTTCGTATTTACAGCTATTAAGAGATGTAACGCTTGGAGAAAGCGCGCATACAACTACTCCGTAGGTGTTTCTGTTAGTAAAGCTATTAGCGCCTATTGTAACAGATGATGGGGAGTGAATGTAAAGCTTTAACTGACATTTTTCCGCTCCGTCACCGCTGTTTGCTACACGGAAGGTCTGGTCTGCAATGTTGGTTAATGCTGCAACCTGTACCACGTCCAAGCTGCCGCAGTTTTCAAAGGGAGTATTTGATAGGGTCTTTACTTCATTTCCTATATAAACACTCTTAAGTGATTTACAGCCATAAAATGCGCCAGCGCCCGAAAATGCAAAGGTGGAGCCGTCAACCAAGCTTAGCTCGGTTAAGCCGGTATTCTGGAAGCAGTTAGCGCCAAGACTGTATTTACAGTTTTCCTTAAAGCTTACTCTTTTAAGAGTGGTTTTGTCCTTAAAGGCGCTTGCGGAAAAGATAATATTGCCGCCTGTGCCCTCAAACAAAAGCTCCTCAACGGAATTAGAAAGGCAGGAAGCACCGAAGCTGATTGTTACATTGTTTTTAACAATTACCGATTTAAGACCGCTAAGTCCTGAAAGGCTTGTAACCTTTGCCTTGCTGTAATCATCAAAAATAATTGTTTTTATGTATGCGTTTGAGGTTGTAAAATTAACCTCTGTTGCGTCATAGGGAATATGAAGCTCTCTTATGGAGCTTGCAGAATAATTATCAAAATTTTTAACACCCGTTATAGTGTAGCCCGAGCCTGACGGAGTGGAAACGAAAATTTTTCCAACGGTGGTAGTAACATCACGCACACCAATAGAGGTTTGCACCTTGACTTTAACAGGCGTATTATCAGCCGCAAGGGCGTTTAAGGCAAACAGCATCGCCAAAATTGCCATAAGGGCTAAGATTAGCATTACCTTTCTTTTATTCATCTATATTACTCCTTAATACACAAAGATACATAATAATTATATCATTATATTATACATTTGTCAAGACATCCTAATATCAATTTTAGCCCTTCGCCATAAGCTAAGCATAAAAAAAAGCAGTCACCCTGCGTTTCTTTGACACAGGGTGACCGTTTTTTAATGGATTACTGATTATTAACCTTTTCCAATATGGAATTATAGCTTGCTGTTTCAAGCTCACCGTCAACTGCATTTAAGAAGGAGAGGCTTTCGCCGTTTTCATCCGCTTCAATTACATATGCGGCAATTACGATAAGGTCATCAATATGGTCGTCAGATGCGTAAATCATTCTATATGTAAACGCGCTGAAGTCTTTTTCGCTTGTGCCTACATTCAAGATAGGCGCAACAATGGCAAAGGAGTTAAGTGTGCCATCATAGTTAAATGTGTCAGCCGCATTAAAGCCGAAGCCAAAGCTTACGCTCACGCCCTTTGCATTTTCATAATTCTTAAGCATTTCCTTGTCAACAAAATAGCCTGTTGCAAAGGTTTTATCTGTACCGTAAGTTTTCACAGAATAGCCCATTGCCACAACTATGGCGCTTTCGTGTGCTATTTCTTCAACGTGGTCGCATCTTCCACAGTCAACACAGGTTTTACCTGCTACAGTAAGGCTCTCAAATACGTAATAGCTATTGCCTGTTAAGTCGTGACCGAGTGCGTCGCCAACTGTTTCCGCCTCGCCTACAATGCTACCGCAGAAGCAGTAATTAGCTGTCATTTGCGGATTTACGCAATCTGCCTCTGTTGACATTGTCTTTTCTATCAAATGCTCGGTGTTACCCTGCGCATTGCAATAAATTGCGCTTACAGAGCCTGTATAGCCTGCGCTTGAGGCGTCAATATCATTTTCGTTTGCAAACAATATTTTGCCAGCTCCCCAGTTTTTAACTGTAACAGCCTCCATATTTCCCATGAAAACTACGGTTGGCTTGCCTGACTTACTTGTAGTGCCCTCAAAGGTGTAGCCCTGTGTTAGGCTTGTAACGCCTGTGGGTAATACAACTACGTCATTTATTCTTGCGCTGTCAAACGTCTCACCTGTAATTGTGGTAAGTCCTGATGGGAAATAATAAACTGTCGGCTCCTCAGGAATATTTTCGTGTGTAAACGGAGTTGAAACGAAATACAAACTCTCACAGCCCTTAAAGGTTGCGTGGTCATTATCGCCGGAATTAATAGCTGTCACAGAGGACGGTATATAAACAGCGCCCAAGCTTGTGCAGTTTCTGAACATACGTTGCGGAAGCTCGGTTACTCCGTCAGGAATAGAAAACGCCTTCAGTGCTGTGCAACCCTCAAAGGTGTAGGACTTAAACTCAAAGTCCTCTGTAACGCCTGTAAACTCAACAATTTCCAAGCGAGTACAGTTAGAAAAGGTGTTGTGGCTCATTGTGGTAATTTTATTACCGAAGTAAAGCTCCTTAACGCCTGAGTATGAGAACACGTGGGTGTCTCCCGAGCTGCCGCCCAAGGTAACTAAATTCGGGAATTTGAAAACAAGGGACGTGCCCTCATTGGTTCCTGCCTTGTAAAATGCTTTTGAGCCAACGCTTGTTACACCTGAAAAATCATAGGTTCCTGTTAAAGCGTGGCAATTTTCAAATGCGCCGCCTTCAATTGCGGTGATTTTTGAAATATCTGTAAACCTAAGTGTAGTTAAGCTTGTGCAACTCTGGAATAAGCATCCGTATTGAGCACTCTTAAGCTCATAGCCGACCTCTGACGTTCCAAATCTTACCTCACGAAGCGCGGTGCAGTTTCTGAACGCTTGCTTACCGAATCCCTCGTAATCGGTTGCTAATGAGAAGTCAACAAGCTGTAATTTCGAATAGCCGTTATAAGTGCCTACATCTCTGCATGATGATGGCATATACACGTATTCAAGATTTTCACTTGATGCGTATGTGCCAACGCACCACAGGGTATCGACACCGCGAAGGTTATAAACTACAACTGTGCCCTCACCGTAGCTAACGTATGCGCCCGCTTCAGCATCCCAATACTTGATGTTAACGTCATGTAATTGATTTTTGCCGTAAGTGCTGTTGATATTGTAGGTAACGTATGATGTGGCGTTATCTGCAGTATTGCGGTTGTTTGGTACGGATGCATATTTGTCCATTCCTGTTGCGCTTGCATCCTTGATAAACCAGATAAGTGGGTTGTTATCTTGGTCGTAGATCGGTAACACGGTTCCGTCAAGAAGTGTTGCCTTTTCGCTGTAATCTATTTCCTGTGCATTAACTGAAATTACAAGCACACAGAATACAGCAATTAAAGCCAATGTTAAAATCAAAAGCTTCTTTTTCATCTTTTTTCTCCTTTTAAATATAAATTTCGGCAATATAGCTTAATATATATCCTACCATTGTAATTATAACACATACTGTTGTAAAAATCAAGAAACTTTGCAATGTCTGCTTACAAAGGAAAAGAGGTGTCGGTTATCGTCACCTCTTTGTTTTATATACGATTGATTTTTATTGAGCAGCCTCAACAATTATGGAGAAATCCTTAGCCTTTAAGGAAGCGCCGCCGATAAGACCGCCGTCAACGTTTTCCTTAGCAAGAAGCTCAGCCGCGTTTGCTGCGTTCATAGATCCGCCGTATTGAATGATGATTTCCTCAGCAGCCTTTTCGCCATACAAGGACTTAATTGTGTTTCTGATAACACCGCAGGTTTCGTCAGCCTGCTCAGGAGTTGCTGTTAAGCCTGTGCCGATAGCCCAAACAGGCTCGTATGCGATAATTACATTCTTAAGCTGCTCCTCGGTAACACCAAGCAAGTCAAGCTTAGTCTGCATTGAAACAACCTCGTCTGTAATACCGTTAAGTCTTTCGTCCTTAACCTCGCCTAAGCAAAGAATAACCTTAAGGCCTGCCTCTAAAGCTGCCTTTGTTCTTAGGTTAACTGTTTCATCTGTTTCGCCAAAGTACTGTCTTCTTTCGCTATGACCGATGATAACATACTCAATGCCGCATTCCTTAAGCATTTCAGCAGAAATTTCACCTGTGTAAGCGCCCTTAGGTGCAAAGTGTACGTTTTCAGCTCCGATTTTAATGTTGGAGCCGGCAGCAGCCTCCTGCGCTGCGCAAATATCTACGTAAGGTACGCAGAAAATAATATCACAGTTGTCCTTGCCGCAAACAAGGGGCTTTGTTTCTTCAATTAAAGCCTTAGCCTGTGACGGTGTCATATTCATTTTCCAGTTACCAGCAATTACTTTTCTTCTCATTTTTCGTTTTCTCCTGTTTTTATATTCATATTCATTCATATGAACAGATGTGAATTTGTTCATATCGCCCAAAAGTATGCAATAAATCAATGTCCGTAAGGCTTAGCTTACGGACATTATTAAACTATTATTTGTCCTGCAAGCAAGCTATACCCGGAAGAGTCTTTCCTTCAAGGAATTCAAGGGAAGCTCCGCCACCGGTTGAAATGTGTGTCATTCTGTCAGCAAAGCCAAGCTTTTCAACTGCCGCAGCAGAGTCACCGCCGCCGATAATGGAAATAGCACCGCTTTCAGCAACTGCGTTAGCAACTGCCTCTGTTCCTGAGGCAAAGTTCTTCCACTCGGAAACGCCCATAGGACCGTTCCAAACTACCGTGCCGGCACCCTTAATTGCATTTGCAAAAAGCTCCTGTGTCTTAGGACCGATGTCAAGACCCATCCAACCGTCCGGAATCTTATCGGAATCAGAGTACATAGACTCAGTATTTTCATCGTACTCACGACCAAGCTTGTTATCAACAGGGATTAAGAACTTAACGCCCTTAGCCTCTGCCTTAGCCATCATTTCACGAGCAAGCTCAACCTTGTCATCCTCGCAAAGTGATGTACCAACGCTGTGTCCGTTTGCCTTAAAGAAGGTATAAGCCATACCGCCGCCGATGATAAGTGTATCAACCTTGTCAATAAGGTTTTCAATAACACCGATTTTGTCGGAAACCTTAGCGCCGCCAAGAATAGCAACGAATGGACGTGCAGGGTCAGCCAAAGCCTTACCCATAATGCCGATTTCCTTCTGAATGAGGTAACCGCAAACTGCTGGGAGATAGTCAGCAACGCCTGCTGTTGTTGCGTGAGCTCTGTGTGCTGTACCGAATGCGTCGTTTACGTAAATGTCAGCATACTCGGAAAGCTCCTTTGCAAACTCAGGGTTGTTCTTTGTTTCTCTTGCGTCAAAGCGAACGTTTTCCAAAAGAACAGCCTTACCGCTTTCAAGAGCGGCAACCTTAGCCTTTGCGTCAGGACCAACAATGTCCTCAGCAAATGTAACAACATCGCCCAAAAGCTCGTTGAGTCTGTCAGCTACGGGCTTAAGTGTGAACTTCTTCTTGTCGTCAAGAGCCTTCTTAAGAAGCTCTGCCTTTGCAGCAGCCTGCTCGTTTTCAGGCAATTCCTCAACCTTTTTCTTTTCCTTCTTTGTTAAGCCAAAGCCCTCTGTAAAGATATTGTGTGGCTTACCCATATGTGAGCAAAGAATAACCTTTGCGCCATTGTCAAGAAGATACTTGATTGTTGGCAAAGCGCCGATAATTCTCTTATCACTTGTGATAACGCCGTCCTTGAGCGGAACGTTAAAGTCACATCTTACGAGAACTCTTTTGCCGCTTACGTTAACGTCTTCAATAGTTTTCTTGTTGTAAGTCATTTTGTTTTCTCCTATATTTTCATTTTTATTTTTACCAAATTGTAGTATATCACAAATTTATTCTATTATCAACAGTTTTTTTCAATTTATTTTATATTATTTTGGCTATGTCACAGAGAATGACTGATTAACATCCTTTTTGTGGTTTAGCGAGGAAAATACAAGAAAGACAAGAGCTTTGCGAGGGCGCATACTCTTTAGCGTCTGTAACCGAGCAATAACTCGCAGTATTTCGCAGTATTTTACCGCTAAAAATCAGTCAGATGATGGGACAGAGCCCTTATTTAACAATGTAATATATCACTAGAATGATACCTAAGGCAATTCTGTACCAGCCAAAGCTTTCAAAGCTATGCTTTCTTACAAAGCTCATTAAGAACTTAATAACAACCATAGATACGATAAATGCAGTTAATGTGCCTGCTATCAGCACAATAATTTCCGTTACAGAAAGCGTTAATCCGTCAAGAGCAAACGCCTTAAATGCCTTTAATGCCGATGCGCCGAACATAACAGGAATGGCAAGGAAGAAGGAAAACTCCGCCGCCGCTGTTCTTGAAACTCCCACCAAGGACGCGCCAAGAATTGTAGAACCTGAGCGCGATGTGCCCGGAATTAGGGACAATACCTGAAAGCAACCGATTTTCAACGCGGTAGGATAGTCAATATCGTACACGTCATTATACTTCATTTGCTTGTTTTTGTTAATTCTTTCGATAACGATGAACAAAACACCGTAAACAATAAGCGCGATTGCAACGGGGACAAATTTGTAAAAGGTTTTATCAAGCCAATCCTCCAAAACAAGTCCTATAAGGGCGGCGGGCAGGACAGCCACTA
>JAFTZI010000144.1 GCA_017461055.1 Clostridia bacterium
ACATCTGCAAGAGCCTTTGGTTTTTCAAATACTACCATTATTTTGTACCTCCTTTTGCTGCGTTTTTGATTGCTTCAAGAACCTGCTCGGGTGAAGGAATCATACCGCCTGCACGATTACACAAGGTAACGGGTACCTTGCACTCGGTCGCAAGTTTTACATCCTCAATCATCTGTCCCATATTAAGCTCAACTGAAATAACTTCCTTTACTTTTTCAGCCGCTTTCTTATACGGAGCTTTGGGGAAAGGCCAGAGTGTAATGGGTCTTATAAGCCCTACCTTAATGCCCTGCTTTCTTGCCTCGTTAATCGCATTCTTTGAAACACGGGCAGCAATACCAAATGCAGTAACGCAAATTTCAGCATCATCCATCATGTATTCCTCGTACATACATTCGGTTTCTTCAATTTGTTTATACTTTTTGTATCTTTCAATATTAAGCTGTTCAAGTTCTTCTGGAACAAGTGACAATGAATTTACTATATTGTGCTTTCTCTGCATCTTTGTACCATTTGTAGCCCAGGGTTTTTCAACAGCTGGTGCAATTTCGTAATCAAGAGAAACTGGTTCCATCATTTGACCCATAGTACCATCAGCCAAAATCATTGTTGTCATTCTGTATTTGTCTGCAAGGTCAAATCCCTTAACAGTAAGATCAGCCATTTCCTGAACAGAGCAAGGTGCCAAAACTAACATATGGAAGTCACCATGCGCCGCACCTTTTGTTGCCTGAAAATAGTCAGACTGTGATGGCTGAATTCCACCAAGACCGGGGCCACCACGCTGTACATTTATGATTAGCGCCGGAAGGTCAGCACCTGCTAAATACGAAAGACCTTCGCCTTTTAACGAAATACCAGGGCTAGACGAAGATGTCATAACTCTTTTACCTGTAGAAGAAACCCCGTACACCATATTGATAGCCGCAATTTCACTTTCTGCCTGAAGGAATGTTCCTCCTATTTTGGGCATTTTTTTCGCCATATAAGCCGCAATTTCAGTCTGTGGTGTAATAGGATAACCAAAATAATGACGGCACCCTGCAATGATAGCAGCCTCGGCAATTGCCTCGTTACCTTTCATTAAAACCTTATCTGACATATGTATTTACCTACCTTTCTACCGTTATTATGCAATCTGGACACATCGTAGCACAAAAAGCGCAACCGATACAAGCGTCGGGATTTACAGTCTCAACAGGATGATGTCCTTTCTTGTTTATTTTATCCTTAGCAAGCGCTATTACTTGTTTAGGACAAACGTCAACGCAAAGACCGCAACCCTTGCAATTGTCTGTTTTGAATGTTAACTTTGCCATATTAAGCACTCCTTTTTATATAATCTTTTTTTGCAAACTTAAAGAAAACAAATTTGGAACTTTGCCCGCAAGCTCTGTGCATACAGATTCTTCTGCACAAGTCATCATTACAGGAAGTCCGGCTTCTTGAGAAACCTCTTCGGCATAAGACAAAGAATTCAATACATCCTCCGCTTTTGTTTCCACTCCTAAGTTTGAATTATTTATAATACCGGTAAACTTAATGCCTCCGGCTGTTTCTATTTCGTGCATAACTTCAATTACGTCTTTTACATTTCGGGTAAGAGGGCGGTAACAATTGATTACAAAAAGCATATTAAAATTGCCTTCCTCCAATATACCCGGTGCATATCTGCCAAGAGCATATGCTCCTCTGTCGTCCCCACCTATGTCAACCACAGCTGTCATTTCCTTGTCATCAACCACAGCGTACATATCCTGAGGAAGTGCCGGGATATCGACATTTGTATTTGCGTATTCAGAGCATATAAGCCGAATTCCGGCATCTTCCAGCTCTTTCATGCTGTCTTTTGTTCGGAAATAAGGATTTACTATATCTAAATCAGCGATTGCCACATTAGCATAATGCTTCTTTAAATCAAAAGCCATATTGACTGCAATATTAGTCTTTCCGCTGCCATAATGGCCTGCA
>JAFTZI010000145.1 GCA_017461055.1 Clostridia bacterium
CTATTTGAATCTTGGCTGTCACGGTTATAATCACAAAAGTCCGGAAGGACTTAGCACCTCGGAATATGAACACGAAATCAAGGACGCAATTATGTTCCTGCGTGAAAAATTCCCGGGACAAAGAGTTTTGACCTATGCTACTCCCTTTGCTCACATTACCGACTCATACGAGGACTATCTAAGTGATTTTGTAATCGGTAACCGTGAGGAATCAGGCGGAAATGCAGTTGTTCCCGGAAAGGAGTTTAATCCGTATAGAGTAAGAGCTGTTTCAGTAAATAAAAATTCCGATCTATCAGTAATTCACAACGTAATTACAAATAGCACAAAAAACAATAACTGGACAGTTGAGCTTCTTCACTGTGTTATAGATGAAACAACAGGCAAAAACGTAAATAGCACAGACATTGAAAAGATATTATTTGAATATCACTGCAAATGGCTGTACAGAAATCACAGAGATAATATTTGGTTTGCTAATTTCGAGGAAGTGTTAGTGTATGCAAAGCAGGTAGAAACCACCACCGTTGAGTATACAGCCTGCGACAGAGAGTCAATGACATTTACGGTAACTCCGGATCTAACACTGGACAAGGAATTATATAATATTCCAATGTCACTAAAGGTATACTTGCCACAGGAAATAGCCGATTCCGCATACGCAGTAATTGATGATGTGTATCAGCCACTTGAGTTAGAGTACGAGCAGGACACAGGCTACCTATATACAATAGTTCGCAACATTCCAATAGATAAGATAACCGATGTTAAGGTATATATGGGTGGTAATAAAACAATGAAGAATAACTGCATACATAAGTATGCGCAGGATTCCGTAGTTGAGCCAACTCATGATAGCTTTGGTTATACAGTAAATAAGTGTTCAAAGTGCGAGCATACATATAATAGCGCCTTTACAGCTCCTGTTCACGATTACACAGGAGAAATTACAGAGGTAATAGCCCCCGAACAATACGTAAAGGGCTTATCAAAGCAGCACTGTACTCAATGCGATAAGTATATTGTAATAGAAGTAGATTACGTAGAGGAAAAGACAGAAACAAACTAAACAAATATACAACTGTACACTTGTTCATATATTGAAATAATAAAAAATCCACGAAATATGTGGATTTTTTATTATACCTTAATGTAATTATCTTTTTTTTGAATTCCACGCCGCGTATAAGATAGTCAATTGAAACATTAAAATAGTCTGAGAATTTTACAAGCATATCAACATCAGGGCTTCGTTTACCGTTTTCATAATTTGATATAGCCTCTCTGCTGACATTTAACTCTAAAGAAACCTTTACTTGAGAATATCCCTTTTTCTTTCTGATTTCTCTTAAGCCGACTAATTTCATAATTTTGCTCCTTACTTACAAAACCAACATCAATAACGTAGGGCAGGGGTTTACTCCTGCCGAAATATTTAATGACTTGTATAGAACAATAAATTTATGGGTGCTCTCAAGGAGAACACCCATAAGCTTATTGTAAATTATTTAGCAAGTCTGTCTTCAAGAGACTTCAATTCATCATACATAGTAGCAGGAACTCTGTCGCCTACCTGTGCATAGAAGGACTTGATGTTTTCAACATCCTCGATCCAAGAAGCCTTATCAACGCTTAAAAGATCCTCGATAGTTTCAACAGAAATATCAAGACCGTCAATGTTGATGTCCTTAGCATAAGGAACATAACCGATAGCAGTTTCACGAGCCTCAACCTTATCCTCGCATCTTGCAAGAATCCAATCAAGAACTCTCATATTGTCACCGAAGCCCGGCCAAATGAAGTGACCCTCGTCGTCGGTTCTGAACCAGTTAACGTGGAAAATCTTTGGAGCATTAGGGATTTTCTTGCCCATATCAAGCCAATGCTGGAAGTAGTCACCCATATTGTAGCCAACGAATGGACGCATAGCCATTGGGTCACGACGAACTACACCAACTGCACCGGCAGCTGCTGCAGTTGTCTCAGAAGCCATAATAGAGCCTACGAATGAACCGTGCTGCCAGTTAAAGGATTGATATACAAGTGGAGCAGTCTTTGCTCTACGTCCGCCAAATACGATAGCGGAAATAGGAACACCTGCTGGATTGTCAAATTCCTTGGAAATGCAAGGACAGTTCTTAGCAAGAGCTGTAAATCTTGAGTTAGGATGAGCAGCGCTTGTGTTAACCTTATCCTTCTTGTCATACTTGGTCTTATCCCACTTTTCGCCCTTCCAGTTAATGCAGTTGTCAGGAGCATTGTCGTTAAGACCCTCCCACCATACTGTATTATCATCAAGCACGTGACCAACGTTTGTAAAGATTGTATCTCTCATAGTTGTAGCAAGAGCATTTGGATTAGACTTATCGTTAGTACCCGGAGCAACACCGAAGAATCCGTTTTCAGGGTTAATAGCCCAAAGTCTTCCGTCCTTACCAACACGGAGCCAAGCGATATCGTCACCAACGCACCATACCTTGTAGCCCTTTTCTGTGTATGTCTTAGGTGGAATTAACATAGCAAGGTTTGTCTTACCGCAAGCAGAAGGGAATGCAGCAGAGATATACTTTGTATCTCCGTTTGGATATTCAACGCCGAGAATAAGCATATGCTCAGCCATCCAGCCCTCTTTTCTGCCGAGGTAGGAAGCAATTCTTAATGCAAAGCACTTCTTACCGAGTAAAACGTTTCCGCCATAACCGGAGTTAACGCTCCAGATTGTGTTGTCCTCAGGGAAGTGACAGATGTATCTGTTTTCTTCATCAATGTTACATCTTGCGTGAAGACCCTTAATAAAGCCCTCACCGTTGCCCATAGCCTCAGCAACGTGCTTACCTGCTCTTGTCATAATAAGCATATTGAGAACAACGTAGATAGAGTCTGTAAGCTCAATACCGTACTTAGCAAAGTCGGAGCCAACCTGACCCATAGCATAAGGAATAACATACATTGTTCTGCCCTTATAGGAGTTCTTGTAAAGCTTGGAAAGCTTAGCATAGCATTCCTGTGGGTCCATCCAGTTGTTAATATTACCTGCGTCCTCTTTTGTTCTTGTGCAGATAAAGGTTCTGCCCTCAACACGAGCAACGTCGTTAATAGCAGTTCTGTGTAAATAGCAGTTAGGAAGAATTTCCTCGTTAAGCTTTTCAAGCTCACCAATAGCACAAGCCTCATCTCTTAAAGCCTGTGTCTGCTCCTCGCTACCGTCAATCCAAACAATTTTGTCCGGATTAACCATTTCAGCCATTTCCTCAATCCAATCAAGAATAATCTTGGAATCGGTTAAAGCCTTGTTTTCAAATTTAATCATAATTATACCTCTTTCTGATTAATTATCATATTTTGACATTGTAAGTATACCATAATTTTCCTACACTTGCAATACATATTTATAACATTTTACAATATTTTTACCCCAAAAGAGCATTGACAATACGCAACGAGAGTTCTTTTTTGCTTCTTGGATGTATGTATCAAGCCTCCACTTGTGAGGGGAGGGCGGACCGCAACGTATTCACTCGAAATAAGCACAATACAGTAAAAGCGGTGGAGGGGTAGTAAAGATTAACTCAAAAGAGCATTGACAATACGCAACGAGAGTTCTTTTTTGCTTCTTGGATGTATGTATCAAGCCTCCACTTGTGAGGGGAGGGCGGACCGCAACGTATTCACTTGAAATAAGCACAACACAGTAAAAGCGGTGGAGGGGTAGTAAAGATTAACTCAAAAGAGCATTGACAATACGCAACGAGAGCTCTTTTTTGCTTCTTGGATGTATGTCGTCATTTTCACAAACATCCCTGCAAACAACGGTCTTAACATTTTTCAACTCATCCTGAGCTTTCATTTGTGCCTCTTGGACCAAATGCCAGCCCTCGGTGTTTCGTTCAATATAGTCTGCAAGCTGAATAATAATAAACTCCAAATCCTCATCCATAAAGTCCTCTCTCCAAGAGGATGTCAGGGCATCTAAAAACCTTAAATATATTCTTGCCTCGTCAATGCTTGCGTTACTTTCTCCTTGATACCAAAGCACACTTGATATGGAATAAGGAATAATTTTAGACAGCATAAAGTCATACAGCACACCGTCACCGTTCCAAATAGGGAACCACTCGTGGTCAGCAAATTTGTTTTCCACTTGAAGCTCCGGTCTTTGTGCAACCTCTTTTTTTAGCCAGCTTTGAATAACGGAAGCACCCTGGTAGCAGGCAATAAGCCCAACCCTGTGTCCGTTTTTGGCAAGCTCAGATGAAACATAGTAGCCGATGGCAGAAAAGTCCTTTGCGTTTTCCTTGGTTAAAGTAACCCATCCGTCATTTGCTCCCCAGCGCTCCTCCGTGTTTTCCTCCATTCTGTCAACTGTGAAAAGACGCACGCTTTCATTTCCCTCATAAACATCAGAGGGCTCGCGCCTTTCCCACATCTTAAATTGCATATTGGATTGCCCGCCAAGAAGATAAACATCACCAAAATATATATCGTCAATTATTCGTTTTTCACCGTCAAGAATTATGCTCATAGTAAAGGGCCCACCGTAATTCTGCGGTTCAAATTCAATGAGCCACTCTCCCTTTGCCAAAGCATTTTTTGTTTTACCCAAAAATTCAACAGTAACGCCGCCCTCACCCTTGCCGAAAACACGCACCGACTTGCCTGCCTGCATTACCATACCGTTTGCAAAAATAGGATTTAAAGTAACCATAATAATCTCCTTAAAAATTCTTTCTTAATTTTACCATAAATCTTGAAAAAAGTAAACAAAAAATCTATTTTTATGGTAAAATATATACGAGGTGATTTTTGTGGAAATCGAAAGAAAATTTTTGATAAAAGAGCTGCCCGATTTGAACGGAGTAAAGCATAGCGAAATTAAGCAGGGCTATTTCAGTATTGAGCCCGAAAAGCGCGTGCGCCAATTGGACGACCGATACTACATCACCGAAAAGGGCGAGGGTGATATGGTGCGTCAGGAAAAGGAATGGCAAATCGACAAAAATGAAGCGGATAAGCTGTTTGCTATGTCAAAAACCTACATTGTCGAAAAAACCCGATATTACTTGCCTTATGGCAAAAACGTAATAGAGCTTGACATATATAAGGGCAAGCATGAGGGATTAGTAGTAGCCGAGGTGGAGTTTGCAACCGAGAGTGACGCCCTTGAATTTAAGGTGCCCAAATGGTTTGGCAAGGACATAACAAGGGATAAATCCTATAAAAATATGATGCTTGCCATAAATAATGGTTGACAAAGGACTAAGACTTTGATAAAATAAAGTATATTTATATACAAAGAGGAAACGAAAATGAAAATTTATGACGAATTAGTAGCTCGTGGACTTATCGCGCAGGTAACAAACGAGGCAGAAATAAAGGAAATGGTTGACAACGGTAAGGCTGTATTCTATATCGGCTTTGACCCAACAGCAGATAGCTTACACGTTGGTCACTTTATGGCGCTTTGCTTAATGAAAAGACTTCAAATGGCAGGCAATAAGCCAATTGCCCTAATCGGCGGCGGAACAGCATATATCGGTGACCCATCGGGAAGAACAGATATGCGTTCTATGATGAACAAGGAAACAATAGAGCATAACTGCGAATGCTTTAAAAAGCAAATGTCACGCTTTATTGAATTTGGTCCTGATAAGGCAATGATGGTAAATAATGCTGATTGGCTCTTAGACCTTAACTATATTGACTTTATACGTGATATCGGCTCTTGCTTCTCAGTTAATAATATGCTCCGCGCTAAGTGCTACGAGCAAAGACTTGAAAAGGGTCTTTCCTTCTTAGAGTTTAACTATATGCTAATGCAATCCTATGACTTCTTGGCGCTCTATGAAAAGTATGGCTGTAATATGCAGTTCGGCGGAGACGACCAATGGTCAAATATGCTTGGCGGAACAGAGCTTATAAGAAAGAAGCTCGGCAAGGATGCCCACGCAATGACAATTAATTTGCTCCTTAACTCCGAGGGCAAAAAGATGGGTAAAACACAGTCAGGCGCTGTATGGCTTGACCCCGAAAAAACCACACCTTACGACTTCTACCAATACTGGAGAAACGTAAACGACGCAGACGTATTAAAGTGCATAAGAATGTTAACCTTCTTACCGCTTGAGGAAATTGACAAGATGGATAGCTGGGAGGGTAGCCAGCTTAATAAGGCAAAGGAAATTCTTGCATATGAGCTTACAAAGCTTGTTCACGGTGAAGAGGAAGCAAATAAGGCTCAGAACGCCGCACAGTCAATTTTCGGCGCAGGTAACAGCGAGAATATGCCTGAATGTAAGCTTGAAGAGAGCGACCTTCGTGATGACGCAATAGACATTCTTTCCATACTCGTAAAGGCAGAGCTTGTTCCTTCAAGAAGCGAGGCAAGACGTGCCACAGAGCAGGGTGGAGTAACCGTTAATAACGAAAAGGTAACAGATATTAAAAAGCTCTACACCAAAGCGGAGCTTGTTGAAGGCTTAGTTGTAAGACGCGGCAAGAAGGCATTCAAAAAAGTATTATTCTAAAAATGTAGGCTGACACCTTAGGGGAGCGCGTGAACCCCAAAAACTCATACTTCGTTTCGGGGAACCCCTACACCAAAACCAAAAAATGAATAAAATATATAGGTGTACTGACAACGGTTAGTACACCTGTATTTTTTTGTGCTTTCGGGTGCGGAAATAAACCCATAGTACTTTGTAACAGCTAAAGCATTACAAATCTTTTTTGTAATCTCGAACTTGTTAAGACCGCTATTGAGTTTAACTAACCTGTCATCCTGAGCGTAGCGAATGGATCTTTATTAAGCTTGCGCCAATCAAGCCTTGTTCGAGCCAAAGCAGATTCTTCGGCAAGCCTCAGAATGACAGATTAGTTTTGCGTTTTCACTATTGCCACCATAATTTTTGTTGTTTTGTTACTTATCTCTTTTGCAACTCTGTTGCAAAAATATCACTTGCGAAGCAAATATTACTGTGCTTTGGCACAATATCACTGAGCTAAAGGCTCAATATCACTGCAAGTCAGCCTGTGCCCGCCTTGCCTGTCATCCTGAGCGTAGCGAATGGATCTTTAAACAAAAACGTAAGATTTAAGTTGAAACAAGATACTACACCAAAACCAAAAAATGAATAAGATATAAAAAACGGAATTTCCCAAGAAATTCCGTTTTTGTATAATATTTATTTTGTTTTACTTGATAGTGCTGGATTCTTAATGAGCCAACCTCTTTAATGTTAAACTCTGTAGCTTTCCTTTATGTAAGCATAAAGCTCGTCGTTGCTCTTTGCCATAGCATATACAGGAGCATTAATGCATGCTACCTCTAAAGCCTCATTTTGCTGAGCAGGCTCGGTTACTTGTGTAGCTTCTTGAATTTTGTTAAGTGTTGTAGTAGTAAAGCCACTTTCTAATTTAGTAACAGTTGTGCTTTCAGAGTTGTTTGAGAAGAATTTATATGATGTAGCATCATAAATAAAAGCATTTACAATAAATTCTGCATTAGCATAGCCTGTATCACCACTTGGGAATGTAACTATATAGTTATATGTAGAATAAGCTGCACCACCATTGGTAAAATGTTTAATGCTTTCAAGATTGGTGGGCGCTGTGCTTAACTCTTCAGCGTTAGCAAACAAAACACCAATTTCCAAGCTTACTTTATTTAAGCTGTTGTATAGCTCTACAAGTTTGGTATCAACAGTAAAGCCGCTTGTAACAGTAATTCTTCCGTCCTTTTCATCAACTAAATAACCAAGAATAGAAATCATTGGTGCGCACTCGCTGGTGCTTTGTGTCTGACAAAGGGAGCAAATGCAAGTTAGTTTGCCTGCCATATCAAAGCCATTTTCATATGCAATACCGTTAGTTGTATTTGTATGACCGCCTAAAAATACCGTACACTTAGTTGAAAGAGGAGTGTTGTACTGAATTCTTGTGTCCCCCTCTGTGTTAAGTGCAGTAATAAATGGGTCGTTAGAGTTTGTTTCATTGGTAAGGGTTATGGTACTTGTAGCGGTTGTAAAATAGAAATTTATGTTTTTGCTTGAACCACATTTTCCAAATACACTCTGACCAAATGAGCACGCTTCGCTTGGCATCCAAACGTCTGTCAATGTTGTGCATCCCTCGAAGCAGTAATTACCAACAGATTCGATTCCTGTGGGAAATACGACCTTTGTGAGAGGACTACCGTTAAAAACGTGATTTGCTAAATTTGTAAGAGTGTTTGGCAAAATAATCTCAGTAAGCTTAGAGCAGTTTTTGAAAGCATATTGAGAAACACTGGCAACCTTGGAAGAATCTAAAATTTGTTGCAATGTGCTTGATTCAAGTTCATAGCAGTTCAAAAATGCAGACTCTCCAAAGGTAGTAACTCCCTTATAAAAGCCTTTGGCATTTTCTATTGTTTTGAGCTTTTTGCAATCCTTAAACATAAAGCTTACGTTATAATTCAACGGTGTTCCGTTTGGTGCATATGCATCTGGTAATTTAATATATTCAAGCTCGGAACAACCTTCAAACATTGAAGCTGTGGTTTGTGCATAGTTGAGCACCATTTTGGATAAATCAATGCTTTTTAGACTTGAGCAGTTCATAAATATCTTTCTGTTGCTGTTATCATCCCAAAAACGAAGACCTTCGTTTATGGTGATTTCTATCATATTTGAGCATCCAGAATATCCTTCGTTTTGGTGAGTCACAAAAGCAATGCCTGATGGAATCTCACTTCTTATAATGCTACTTTTGCTAAAGCTCTTTACAAGCTTTTCATTAATCTCGGAGAAATTGAGATTGAACATTTCTCCGCCAGACTTCGTGCTCTCGGTAAGAATATAGGTGGTTGGTACTGTGTAGTAGTTTGTTCCGTCAAACAAAACAGTGCGTGCAATTTCTCCGTCGTCTTTTGATTGACTGATGTTTGTATTACCAATTGCTTCATCAAAAACAGTAAGCTCTCCGTATTCATTAGTTGTAGCAGGAACAATTGTGTCAGCACTTGCGCTAATAGCAAAAATGCAAGCAAGCATTGCCATAATTGTTAAAATTAAAATAAATTGCTTTTTCATTTTTTCTCCTTTTGTCCTTAAGCATAATAAATTTAATAAAATTAAGTAATAATGCTCGTTTGCGCGCTTGTTAGCACCAATTCGCATATATACATACATTATACTTATATCACAAACAAGTTAAGTTTTCAATCCTTTTTTCAAAATTTAGCAAAAAATACGACATATGAAGCGTTTGCCTCATATGTCGTTTTTTGAAATTTAATTATTAGCAGTAGCTTTCCTTTATGTAAGCAAAAAGCTCATCGTTGCTCTTTGCCATAGCATATACAGGAGCATTAATGCATGCTACCTCTAAAGCCTCATTTTGCTGAGCAGGCTCGGTTACTTGTGTAGCTTCTTGAATTTTGTTAAGTGTTGTAGTAGTAAAGCCACTATCTAAGGTGTTTACAACAACACTTGGATCACCGTTTACAAAGGAATAGCCTTGACCGTCATTTATAAATGCGCTTACAACAAATTCATATGAAGCATAATTTTTATAATTTTCATCGTCTACGTTAGGGAATGTAACTATATAGTTATATGTAGAATAAGCTGCACCGCCATTGGTAAAATGTTTAATGCTTTCAAGACTGGTGGGCGCTGTGAGCAAATCATCGGATTTGGCAAATAAAACACCAATTTCCAATCTTACACCGTTTAAGCTGTTGTATAGCTCTACAATCTCTGTGTCAACAGTAAAGCCACTTGTTACAGTAATTCTTCCGCCATCTTCACTTTCACCAACTGCATAACCGAGAATAGAAATCATCGGTGCGCACTCGCTGGTGCTTGTTAACTGACAAACTGAGCAAGTGCGGCTAAGTACGCTTCGCAATAGCTATAATCGTATACGAAGTATTTACCGCTATTATCTTCCAGTGCTAAGTAATCAGTATACGAAATAAGAGTTGCTGCAACCTCTAAAAATTTGTCATTACCGGTTGCATTTGTTGCACTAATTAAAGCATTTGCCTGCTCAAGATTTCCAACAAAGAAAACCTTTGCAAGAGCGTTTGTGCTAAGAAAAGCATTACTAATGATTTGGGTTGTATTACTATGGATATAAATGGTTTCAAGCTTTGAGCAATTTTTGAATTGCGCATTGGCTATATAAGTGATTGTTTCCGGGTATATAAAGCTAACTATGCTGGTGCCTTGTATATTCCAGCCATCACTGCTTCCGCTTCCGCCCAGGTTTGTAACCGTTTTTGGTAATTTGAGTCCAACAATTGGGAGTCCGTTAAATGCACCGGTGCCGGAAATAGCCACAAGCTTCGTACCTGTTAGGTCAAGCACCTCGCCCTTAAACAATAATGAGCTTCCGCTGAATGCTTGAGAACCGCCAATTTGTCTTAATTCTGATAAGTCCTCAAGGTTAAGATACTTTAATTCTGTGCAACCGCAGAATGCCTGTTGTTGAATTGCAACTGTATCAAGTCTCAAGTAAGCATACTCAAGCACCTTGTTTGCCCACTGAATGGTCTTTAGGCAGTTAACAGGGTTGCTTAAATAAGAGCTATTTGACGCTTCGTTTACTAAAACATCATCGTCCATTAGGTTAAGTATAACTATACTTGTTTTAGCTATTTTGGTGCTTTCATCAAGCTGAATCCACATATCAGAAACCTCATATGCTGTAACAGAGCCAACAGTAGAGTTACCTACATTAAATTTGTATGTACAGTTGTAAATTACTTTTTCGTCATCTGCACGGATTGATTGAAGCACACCGCTTGCATCGTTATACCAAATAAGCGCATTTCCCTCACTGTCAAATAGATTGCACACTGTACCGTTATTAAGTGTTACAGTTGCGCTGATGTCAATAGTTTTGCCTGCGTGAGTATAGGTCGTTTCTGCCGATACCATAAAAACGAGCATCAAAGCAAAAATAAACGTCATAGCTAACGTTAAAATAACTTTTCTCTTCATAAAATCCTCCGAAAATAATAATTAGAACTTTATTTAATAATTTTAACATAATGAAAAAAATTTGTCAATAACATTATAAAAAATACGTGACATTCGCTTGCGAAAATCACGTATTTTTAGTATCATCTTGCGTAAAGCTCAATCCATTTTTTAAGCTTTTCTCTGTCAATTGTATCAAATTGTTCCTTGGTAAGACGGAAGGACCAGTTGTCCTCACAGCTACCGGGGGTATTCAAGCGAGTGTCCTTTCCGTACTTTAAAAGGTCTTGAACAGGGAAAATAACAAGCCCTGCGTGGCTTGCCAGCATAGAGCGAATAACCGTGTCATAGCAATTGTCCCAGTTAGCCCCCTCATAGCCGAAATAGTCAAGAAATTTCTGCCTTGACTCCTTGTCTAAGTCCCAAACGTAGCCTAAAAGAGTGTTATTGTCGTGTGTGCCTGTGTAAGCAACGCAATTGTTTATATAGTTGTGCGGAAGGTGCGCCGAATTATTATCTCCCAAAAGTCCGAATTGCAAAACTCTCATACCGGGATATGTGCTGTCCTCAACAAGCTTAATAACCTCGGGAGTAATGTCACCTAAGTCCTCGGCAATTATCAATTTGTCCTTGCAAACCTGACTGATAGCATTTATAAAGTCCATTCCCGGACCCTTAACCCATTTTCCGTTTTTAGCAGTTGTGTCCTTGGCAGGAATTGAAAAATAGCTTTCAAGGGCTCTAAAGTGGTCAATTCTCACACCGTCAAACAGCTCGCACATAAAGCTCAATCTTTCACACCACCACGTATAGCCATTTTCCTTCATCTTCTCCCAATTATAGAGCGGATTTCCCCATAGCTGTCCGTCCTCGCTAAAGTAATCGGGCGGCACACCTGCTACATTGGTCGGCTGACAATGCTCATCAAGCAAAAATTCCTGTGGGTTAGCCCAAACATCAGAGGAATCAAGGGCGACATAAATAGGAATATCGCCAATAATTTTTACATTTTTTTCGTTTGCATATTCCTTTATTTCAAGCCACTGTGTAATGGCAAAATACTGCATAAAGCGCCAAGCGTGGTAAGCCTCCTTGCTTGGAACATTGTTTGTAAAGTCCCACCAATCCTTGTCCTTGTTAGAGTCCTTTAAAGCCATAAACTGACAAAATAGCTCGGTCTGTGGATGATTTTTGTAAAAATCGTCAAGAGTTTTCGTTTCCAAAAACCTTGTTGATGCCTTGGTAAGCAGCTTGATTCTCTCCCTTAAAAGCCTGTTGAATTCACAGGCGTGAGAATCTTTTTGCAACGCCTCGTCTAATTCCCTTTTTGAAATAAGCTCCCTTTTGTATAGCTTTTCCAAATCAATAAAGTATGGATTTATGCTAAAGGCAGAGTATGACTTATACGGTGAATTGTATTCATCAGGCAAGCAGAAGGGCAAAACCTGCCAATACTTAATTTTACATTCGCTTAAAAAATCTATAAACTCCTTGGCACTCTTGGAAAAAGCACCCTCGGAATAATCTCCCCAAAGGGATGAAACGTGCATTAAAACACCACTTGCTCTCTTCATAAAAGCCTCCTTCGTTTTTCTGTTATTTTACCATAATTTGTACTACATTTCAATAAATACTTGAAAAATTGAACAATTTGTGCTATAATGTAAAAAATATGTGAATTTATTGGAAGAACAAAATCAATTTAAAGGAGACAATTTATGATTTCCGGTACTAAGCATACCAATGACGATGTTCTTTATACTGTTTTTAAAAAGCATTATTGCCCCGAGTGTCAGGCGAAGCTGAAAAGGACAAAAACAACTCTTGTTGTCAATGGCGGCTCCCCTGAGGCAAGGAAATATGATATTGACCCATACATAATAGGAGAGGTTAAGGTGCAGTTGGTTGATTTCAAGTGCCCTATGTGTGGTAAGGAAATCAGTATAGAGGATATGAAAAAAATCGAGGGCTGCTACGTTGTAAGAGTTGACGACGCCGAGGCTGAAATTCTTGATGAAACACAAAGATAGTAAAAAGGTTGAGCAAAAGACTGACACAAATACCAAAGTTTAATTGGTATGTTGTGTCATTTTTTTGATTATGTTTGCCTAAAAAGCGCTGTACTTATTGCTTTTTTTATTACTGTGTGATAAAATTAAAAAATAGAAATCGGAGGATGTAATGGATACAACAGAACAAAAAAATTATTTAGATTTGATACTTGCAATAGATAAGTTCTTGAATTTTAAACTGAATTCCTTAGATGAAGAAGCATCTAATAGATCAAATGGAAATTACAAGTTTGAAGAAAACGCGCTCATATTAAGTTGTGTCGAAAAAGGCAGATTCATTAATCATTTATTGGAAAATGCTGAGAAACAACATATGGCACTAAGAGAAAGTCTTGCTGATATTCTTGAAACGATTTATCAATACACGGTCAAGGAAAAAGAGGCAAGAGGTAGTGTTCACAAAGAAAGAATGATACAGCTCATTCCGGAATATATGGCTACCTTACGTCATTTGATAGAGAAATTGAATAATTTAAAAATTACAGCTGTGAATGGAAATGCATTTGAAGAGAAATGTGTTTGCGACAGACGCTTAGAGACTGTTTTAAATGAGTTGGAAAAATCGACCGAACTGGAAAAAACATCCGATAAAGAATATAAACATAGGTTTTGGCATGCTGTTCTAATTTGGGTGTTGCTATTTGGAACAACGCTATCAGCTCTATCACTTGTAGTTATGAAATGTTATGATGCTATAACGGAATTTATACATTTTATGACGGTCAACAGCCATTCGCCTGTAGAACCTACAAACATTTGTGTATCCGTCTATTGGCAAGTTGCGCACGATATTCTCGTAGCATTCTTTTTTGCAACTGTCATCACATTGATTTGCTTTAAGATAAGAGTGATGCAATTAAAAAAAGAAATCAAGAAGGGAAATGCATCAGCGAGATTTGTGTATGCACATTATTTTTTGATTCCTTTAGTAGTGAAATTCGACATTGACTATAAAAAATATGTTTATGAAATAATGGAGTGTGCCAAATGTGGATATCCTTTAGCTTTATATCAATTGGGTAAAATGTATGAAGATGGATATTACAGAATTGTCGAAAAAAATATAAACCTATCAATATACTGTTACGCTTGTGCTTCAAGATATTTAAAAGAGGCACAGGAAAAATATAATGTTTTAACAAAAAATTTTAATTGAGGTTAAAAATGTCATACTATATTTGTTACGCAAATGAAGATCGAAAAAAGGCGATTGAACTACAAAAGGAGTTAAGTGGTTTAGGAGCGGAAGCTATAATGATCGATAGAGGAGATACGACTCTCTTAATTGATCCGATTGATAATATACGTCAAGCTATTGTGGATTGCGATGATTTTATTGTGATTCATTCTGGATATACCAATGTATCAACTCTTTCACAAATTGAAATTACATATGCTGTAAATAAAGAAAAAGATATTTTGGTAATAAAGACGGATAAAAACGTAATTTCTAATTCAATAGGATTTTGCTTGAAAAGAACTCCCATAGTTACAACAGATATGAAAGAGGCTGTAAAAAGCATAATTAAAGTAAAAGGAGCGTTGTATAATGATTTACGGAAATGAGGATGTATTTATAAGCTACAGCTCTGCAAATTATAACGTTGCTGTTGAGATTAAAAAAAGACTTGAATCATCACCGAGAAACGTCACTTGCTGGATGGCTAACGATGCAAATATACAAGGAGGAGATGACTTTCGCACAAGAATAGTTGATGCCATAAGACGCTGTAAAATATTTCTTTTTATTTTATCAAATGAATCAATGGGTTCCAAATGGTGTCCTTTAGAATTGTCATTTGCAATACTTGAAAACAAAAAGATTTATTCCATACGAATTGATTCTACCCAATTGAGTCCAAGCTTTGAATTTAAATTAATTTGCTCACAGATTAGTGACGGCACATCGAATTTGGATGTGGTAATTGAGACTCTTGCTCTAAATATTAAAAATCAAAGAGACGAGATTATAATTCAGGAGCAGAGAAAAATTTCAGATAGCAAAAAATACACTATTGGAGCTTACCCATTCTGCCATATAATTTCTTTAATTTTAGGAATGACGATTCTTGCATCTATTGTTATAGCAATAGCAATGTTTAATAAAGCGGGAGGAATAACAGCACTTCTGCAAGGAAACATGGACTTAAATTGTGTCGAAATATCATCGATTGCTTTATCAATTGCGACGTTTTGCTTTTTTCCGTATGTAATGTTTTTGCTTCTCGAAATATGGAAAGGGAACCAACTTCGTTCGGGTGCAAGCATGGATTCACCGTCTGCACTTTACACACAATATTTAATAATGACGCGATATAAGTTGTTTTGCATGCTTTTCTTTAGAAAAACAGCACTTGAAAAACTTCAAAAAAGCGCAGATCTTGGCTATGTGCCTGCAAAAAAAGAAATAGAACGATTAAACAAATAATTAATAAACAAAAACGTATAGGAGATTGTTATGAAATATCAAATTAATGATTATAAGGGCTATGAGCTTGGCAGCTTGCCCAAGGATTCCGTAAAGGAGCTTGAGGAATATTCCTATCTTGCAGCCCTGGAGGGCAGTGTCCTTTTGGAAAACAAAAATAACGTTCTTCCACTGAAAAAAGGGGACAGAGTGTCTGTATTTGGCAGAATTCAAAGAGAATATTACAAGAGCGGAACAGGCTCAGGCGGTCTTGTAAATGTAAAATATGTAACCAATATAGTTGACGAGCTTAAAAAGAGCAGCGATATTGAAATTAACGAAAGCCTTCTTAATGTTTACGAGGCTTGGAAAAAGGAAAACCCCTTTGATTATGGCTGCGGCTGGGGTCAAGAGCCTTGGTGCCAGAAGGAAATGGAGCTTGACGACGAGCTTGTAAGCGATGCAAGAAAATTCGGCGATAAAGCCATTATTGTAATCGGCAGAACCGCAGGCGAGGACAAGGACAATTCTGCCTCTGAGGGAAGCTACCTTTTATCTCCGCTTGAAGAGGAAATGATTAAAAAGGTAACAAGTGTGTTTGAAAAAACAATAGTTGTACTCAATGTAGGCGCAATTATTGATATGAAATGGGTAAAGAAATATAACGTTTCCTCTGTGCTTTATGTATGGCAGGGTGGAATGTGTGGCGGACGCGCCTGTGCCGATTTACTTCTCGGTAAGGTAAGCCCAAGCGGAAAGCTTGCCGACACAATTGCCAATGATATCAGCGATTACCCATCAACTGCAAACTTCGGCGGCAAGGAATACAACCTATACAAAGAGGACATTTACGTTGGCTACCGTTACTTTGAAACCTTTAACCGAGAAGCGGTAGTATATCCCTTCGGCTACGGTCTGTCCTATACAACCTTTAAGTCTGCATACTCCTGCTATGGCGACAACGGAAAAATCGTTGTAAATGCAGTAGTTAAAAATGTAGGCGAGCGCGCAGGCAAGGAAACAGTACAGGTTTACTTCGGCGCGCCAAACGGAAAGCTTGGCAAGAGCGCAAAGGAGCTTGTAGCTTATGCAAAAACCAAGGAGCTTATGCCAAACGAGGAGCAATCATTAACTCTTACATTTGACGTAGACCAAATGCGCGCATATGATGACAGCGGTATAACAGGAAACAAGTCCTGCTACGTTCTTGAGGTTGGTCAGTACGTTATCTACGTAGGTAACAGCGTAAGAGATGCTTCTCCTGTATACATTCATATGGAAAATGCGACACGTGTCGTAGAAAAATGCAGTGAGGCTCTTTCCCCAACAAAGGAATTTGAAAGAATGAAGGCGGGGGAAAACGGTGAGCTTACATACGAAAGCGTACCAACTCGCACCTACGATATTAAGGACAGAATAAACGCTAATCTTCCAAAGGAAATTCCATACACAGGAAACAAGGGAATTAAGCTTGAGGACGTAAGAACAGGAAAGTGCACAGTAGAAAGCTTTGTAGCTCAGCTAAACGATAAGGAGCTTTGCTGTATAGTTCGCGGCGAGGGTATGAACAGCCCTAAGGTAACTCCGGGCACAGGCTCCTGCTTCGGCGGTATAACAGATGAGCTTATTGAATACGGACTTCCAATTGTTTGTACAACAGACGGACCCTCAGGCATCAGAATGGATAGCGGTCTTTTGGCAACAAGTATGCCAAACGGAACTTGCTTAGCATCTACCTTTAACGACCAGCTTGTGACTGATTTGTATGCCCTTGAGGGTGTTGAAATGACTGCCTATGAAATTGACGTTATCTTAGGCCCGGGCATTAATATTCACAGAAGCCCTCTTAACGGAAGAAACTTTGAATATTTCTCCGAGGACCCCTACCTTGCAGGTAAAATGGCAGTTAATATCTCCAAGGGACTTTTGCGCGTAGGCGTTTACTGTACAATTAAGCACTATATGGCAAACAGCCAGGAATGGTACAGACACACAAATGATTCTATTCTGTCCGAGCGTGCCGCACGTGAAATTTACGCGCGTCCCTTTGAAATAGCGGTTAAAGAGGGTGGAGTAAGAGCTATTATGACAGCCTATAACTCCGTAAATGGCTTCCACGCAGCCTCAAACTACGATATGGCAAAAACTATTTTACGTGACGAATGGAAATACGAAGGCTTTGTAATGACAGACTGGTGGGCGCACATAACCAATCTTGACGGAACAACAAGCACAAGTGACTTTGCAAGCATGGTTAAGTCACAAAATGACGTTTATATGGTTATGGAAAATGCAAAGGACCATAACGACAATCTGGAAGCAAGCCTTGAAAACGGCTATTTAACAAGAGCAGAGCTTCAAGCTTGCGCTATTAATATTTGTAATTTCGTAATGTACACCCACGCATATGAAAGATTTAAGGCAAATGGCTTTAAGTATGACATATCAAGCCTTGATACAAGCAATATGACCGTTTTAAAGGAAATCACCGCCGAAATCGGCAAGGACGAAAAGCATACCTTTGAAAAGTCAGGTAAGTACATAGTAGAAATCGAATTTACATCCCCGCTTAACAGCTTGGCTCAAATTGCCATAAGCTTAGGCATTGACAAGCGCGGAGAGAGTACATTTGTAGGCAAGGGCACCGAGGGTGGCACAGGTGTAATGAAGGCGCACGTGTCTATAATGCAGGGCGAGCACACCTTATCCTTTAGCTCCAAGGCAGATGTAAAGATAAACAAAGTAAAATTCTTGATGTAATTTGTAGTATTTTGTATTTTTCCTTCATAAAATGATATTGGGGCTAACCGCCCCAAAATCATTATGAAGGTAACAAATATGTGCGATTATACAAATAGAAGAAACGACAACGAAAATTGGGAATGCCCCTGCCCATATAGAGACAGGTGTGAAAGATTTTCACGCAATGATGGCTGCACAGGCGCAAGAGAAGGCAGAAGCAATTGCGGCGACAGCAGAAACTCTCGCAACGAAAGAAACAGCTGTGGCATTTGCAGCCTTTTCCGCAGATGCTTTAGATAACCTATATCGGTAAATAAGAAGGAGGGCGTATGAACACAAAAGAAGCAGTTGCTAAAAGAATAGTGGAATTGTGCAATGAAAAGAACATTGCCATAAACGCCCTTGCAAATATTTCAGGAGTTTCACCGTCAACGGTTTATAGTATGCTCAATGAAAAAAGTCAAAATCCGGGAGTGGTATCATTAAAAAAGCTGTGTGATGGTTTTGAAATTACACTTAGACAATTTTTTGACAGCCCGATATTTGACAATATAGAGCAAGAAATAAAATAACAAAAGGACACCAATCGGTGACCTTTATTAACAAAGAAACGCGTTTATCGTAGGGCGGGGGTTTATCTCCCGCCGCTTCCTTTTGTCGTATATGAAATAATTACGCCTTATTAACAGAGCCGAATAATATAAGCCTCCATCTGAGAGGGAGGGGGACCGCAACGCATTTACTAAAAGCAAAGACAGCACATAAAAAGCGGTGGAAGGAGAGAAAAATCAAAAAAGGACACTTTTTAAGTGCCCTTTTATCAAATTAAAAGTAATTAAGCCTTATTAACAGAGCCGAACAATTCCATCTTTTCCTTAACGGTAGCCTTAATAGCCTCGAATCCGGGAGCTAAAAGCTTTCTTGGGTCAAAGCCCTTACCGCTTAAGTCCTTGCCTGCCTCAACATAAGCTCTTGTAGCAGCAGCGAAGGAGAGCTGGCACTCTGTATTAACGTTAATCTTAGAAACGCCAAGAGAGATAGCCTTCTTAATCATTTCCTCAGGAATACCTGTACCACCGTGAAGAACAAGTGGCATATCGCCTACCTTCTCGGAAATAGCGCCAAGAACGTCAAAGTTAAGACCTGCCCAGTTTGCAGGATACTTACCGTGAATGTTACCGATACCTGCTGCAAGCATTGTAACACCAAGGTCAGCAATCATCTTGCACTCGTCTGGGTCAGCACATTCGCCTGCGCCAACAACGCCGTCCTCTTCACCGCCGATAGAGCCAACCTCTGCCTCAAGTGAAATACCGAGAACGTTACAAGCGTTTACAAGCTCCTGTGTCTTAGCAATGTTTTCTTCGATTGGGTAGTGTGAGCCATCAAACATAACAGATGAGAAGCCTGCATTGATACAAGCCTTAGCACCCTCGTATGAGCCATGGTCTAAGTGAAGAGCAACAGGAACAGTAATGTTCAAGCACTTAATCATACCCTTAACCATACCAACGATAGTGTCATAGCCACACATATACTTACCTGCGCCCTCGGAAACACCAAGAATAACAGGTGAGTTAAGCTCTTGAGCTGTCAAAAGGATAGCCTTTGTCCACTCAAGGTTATTAATGTTGAACTGACCTACGGCATATTTGCCTGCTTTTGCTTTTTCAAGCATTTCTTTTGCTGAAACTAACATATTATTAATCTCCTTAAATTTTTTATCGCATATATTTTACTACAAAAAAATTATAAAATCAATAGTTTTTGAACATTTATTCGGTAATGTAACGATTTTTACAGGCTACATAGGTTGTTTTCGTCAAAATAAATAGAAATTATTCTTAAATTACGTAAAAAATTCTTTTGTTTTTATGTAAAATACCATATTTTATGTGCAAAAGGAATTTTTTCTTGCAATTTTGCTTAAAATTATGTAAAATAAAAATATAAAACTTTAGCGCTTTAAAGCGGTACAAACGAAAAGGAGGTATCTTATGAAGGACAACATTATAGTAACAATAGCGCGACAGTACGGAAGCGGTGGACGCGAAATCGGAGAAATTCTTGCAAGGGAGCATAATCTTGTCTTTCACGACAAGAGCCTTATTGAAATTGCGGCGCAAAAGTCGGGTATTGATATGGAGGTATTAAAAAAGGCTGATGAGGATGTAACCCCAAGCTTTTTGTATTCAATTGCAGTAGGCAATTTTGATATGTACCCACTCGCTATTAATATGTCACCTTACGAAATGCCTGTTAATGATAAGCTGTTCAATTTACAGGCTGATATAATCAGAGAAGAGGCTGACAAAGCGCCAAGCGTTTTTGTTGGCAGATGCGCTGACTACATTTTAAGCGGCTATAAAAATGTATTAAGAGTTTACGTTTACGCTGATATCAATGCAAGAACACAAAGAATATGCGAAAAGGAAAACGTAAACGAAAGCGATGCAAGAGTGCTGATTTACAAAACCGATAAGCGCAGAGCAAATTATTATAACTACTATACCTCGCTTAAGTGGGGCAAGAGTGAAAATTACAATCTTATGATAGATACAAGCATAATCGGCACACAGGGTGCTGCCGCTATTATAGGAGAATATATTAAGCTGCTTCAAGACAAATAAAAAATTCGGCTGGCGAGAAAGTAAATCAAAATCGCCAGTCGCTTTATTGATAGGAGAAATAAATGAAAAAAATTCTTATGGCGCTTGCCATTATTACATATCTTTTACTGCTATGCTCCTGCGGCGAGCATACTCACGAAAAGGCAACGGAGCTTTCCTTTAATGACACACACCATTGGTATGCCTGCACAGGTAAAAAATGTATGGAGCAGCTTGATATGGCTGAGCATATCTGGGACAGCGGCAAAATAACAAAGGAGCCAACCGCCAAGGAAAGCGGAGTGAGAGCTTATTCCTGCCAAGGCTGTGACAAGGTTAAATTAGAGACCGTAAAATACGAGCCAAAAACAACAGTTAAGGAAACAGGCTGGAAAAATGCCTTTGATAGCATAAATTTTGAAAATGTGTATATGGTTTTTGATGAGGTTATAGTGTCAGGTGGCATAAGTCAGCGTAATTTGTATAAAATTGAAGCAAAGATGGAAACGGTATATTTGCAGGTTACTACATACGAAAGCAATCAAGAAAAGGACTATTATGCTATTTTCCAAGACGACCATTACCAATGGCTGCTTGAAAAGGACCAAGTATTAGAGGATACTATGTTTGATATAGTTCCCGATGAAGATCTAATATCAGCCAAAAGCTTCTTAACAGATTATAAGCTTGATTTAAGTCAGCTGTTTAGTAGCTTTACCTATAACGTGATTAACAAAGCCTATGAAGCTACTGACATAAGCCTGAACGAGCTCGAATATAAAAGCATATCTGTCAAAATAGAGGATGGAAAGATTGTCAAGCTAATAGCTTCATATAACGAGGAAGTAGAGCATTACATAGAAATCACCTTCTCCAAATACTCCGAGGCTGACCCTGTACCGCCTACAAACATCAAAGACGACCAAGACAAATAACAAAAAACAGGTC
>JAFTZI010000013.1 GCA_017461055.1 Clostridia bacterium
AAGGAGCCAAAAATTGTCCGTTTTACGGAAAGCAGTGCGTGTAATGCTATGATGGAATTTCAGCGCCTCTTGAGAGGTTAAGCCTGTAATGACCCCTTCTAGGGGTGTGCATACCACCAGTTGCACTGGTGGTTATGATTTATTGTTCCGTACTAACTAAACTGTTGTATGTTATACTGCTTGCTGTGTCGGTGATTTCGTCAGAGCAAATGTAGCCAACTGTGTCACCCTCGATTATATATGCGCAAAGCACCACATTGCGGTCACCATACTGTGTCCAGTCCTCAGACTTAAGAATGAGATTTACGTGCATATATTTATCATCTAAAACGTAGTTTATAACTCTGCCGCCGATAGTGTCACCTACTGTTCCGTCACCGTTAATCGGCTTGCCTTGGTTTACAAGGGCATCGTACGGTGATGCCACCAAGCCAAGAGTTATTTCGGTTCCTGTCATTGACTCGTATTGGTTTAATAGCTCAAAGTTAATCATATAGCCTACGCAAATGCCTGTATTTGAATAGGCATTAACGGAATATCCATTAAACACAATCAAAGCATCAGTTGTTTTTTCGTAGGTGTAGTGTGAGCATTCCTCGTTTGCACAGGTTAAGGACATAGCACCCTTTTGTGTATATCCGTTTAAGTATGTCAAGGAGTTAACCGTTGTGTAGCTATGCTGTGTTTCGGTAAGAACGAATTGGTTTTCTTCCTTATAGTAAAGCTCTTGAATTGTTGAGTAGGTTTCTACCTCAATGCTTCCGTCAGCCTTAAAGTAGAGCATAGTTACCATACCTGTCGGTGTAGTTGTGTCAACGCCCTGTGGGTCAACAAGCATTTGCGTAACAAGATTTCCGTGTACACCCGTTGACTGTGCTACTACTACATTTGCGCTTGGGTCGTGACCGCTTAGCACCAAGAAAATGTTTTCGTGCTGAGAAATAAGCTCATCCCAAATGTGGTCACCGTTGTTATAGCCACCGTTTGTCGCAGGTGGGCAAACATCGCCCTGGTCAAGAGTTGTACCGTCACGGTATAGGTATGCGTGTGTGGTTACAATTACCTTGTGGTCAGGATAGCGTTCTATAACATCGGATGCCCAGGCAAGAACATCATCGCTTGCGCCATAGTCAAGAGTTACCATTAAGTAGTCAACCTCTCCTACGGTAATAGCGCGGTATGTGCTTGTTGCATCACCGTCTGCATAGAATCCGTCAAATTGGCTCATATAAGCTGCGTTATTAACGAAAATGTTATTGTAGCTTGAAATACCGTCGTGATTACCGCGAATAGCGGAGTGGGGAATAACACCGTTTAATCTGAATATGTTTTCGCTTGCCACCGTCCACTCAGCGCTTGAATTGTTGTTTGTAATATCGCCAAGACCGAATACGTACTGAATGTTTTTGTCCTTTTGATTGTTCAAAATCCAGTCGTAAATCATATGGAATTGGCTTGAGTGATTTTGCGCAATAATCTGTGTGTCGCCCACTACCGCAAAGGAGTATAGATAATCGGTAACAGGCTCTTTTTCTATAATCCAGCTCTTTAAATCCGCAAAGCCTCTTGTTTTATAAACCGCGTTGTAACCGTTGTTTGTCAAGTCCTTAATGTCCTTACCGCTAACCGCTTGTGATAAGTCATAGTAAAGGAGTAGGTTGTCATTTTCAAGGTTAATGCCTTGATAATCTGATGCAATTTCTTCCTCTGTTCTTGTGTCGGAATAAACGCTGACATTTCCGATAGTGCCCTTAAAGCACTGTCCGCCCGCTCCGATGCTGCGTGGGTCATTACCTAAAACAAAGGCATAATTTTCAAAGAATTCGTTGTCGAAGGCAAAATTAGACTTAGTAATGACTTGCAAAAGCTCACCGTTTACATAGCAGCTTGCCATGCCTGTGGTTGGGTCAAGGGTTATTGCCAAATGCAAAGCCTCGCCTGTGTTAACGTGTACGTTTGAGAACAGATAGTTATATGTGTTTGTGTCATTTGCGTTGCTTGGATTGGTAAAGCAAAGACGAGGCACACCGTTATTGTAAATTTCAAAGCTCAAATATTTATAAGAGTTGCTGTTATGGTTGCCAAGAATAACGCCCGCTCTGCCTGTTACGGTGCTTGGAACTAAAATAGTCGCCTCAAAGGTGTAAGGAGCATTGTCCTTAAAGGTCTTTTGCAAAATAGCATAATCGGATGAAGCAAAGGTTAAACCGTCAAGAGTAGCAGCTTCGCCGCCTGTTTCTCCGCCATCCTCTGTTCCGTCGCCTGTGCTGTCACCGCCCTGGTCGGGAGTTTCCGTTTCCTCACCGTCATAGTAAAAGTGGTATGCGTTTTCTGTAATGTCCTGTCTGCCCGTTTCCTCGGTAAAGGCGTATGCCGCAACAATGCTTTCGTCTGTTGTATCATAGCCGTCCATATCAGCTTGAAGCTCTGCTTCTGTACGTAGGTCGGAATAAAGGGCTAAGCCTTTGATTGAGCCCTTGAAATACTGTGAAGAGCTACCGCTTCTTGTATCTCTGCCAAGATAAAGCGCGCTGTCATAGACACTCGACATAACAATAGTTGTGCTTGTGGTTAATTCCTGCTTTTTTACACCGTCCAAGTAGCAGGTAGCTGTGCCTGTGCTCGGGTCAAAGGTAACCGCTAAATGTATCCAAGTGCCGGTTCTGACATCTACCTGGTCAAAGGTAAGGTTAACCTGAAGGCTGTTGGGGCCTTGGAAGAAAAGCCTTGGCTGACCTATTTCATAAATCTCAAGGTTCATAGACCAGTTATTTTCTTGGAAGTTTCCGACGATAACACCCGCTCTTGAGCCTTGGCTTGTAGGCACAAAAATTTCTGCCTCGATGGTTTGCGGATAATGGCTGTAGCTAAGAAGCTTTGCCATTTGGTAGGTGTTACTTGACGTAAAGGTCAATCCCTTTGCAAGCTCTGTCTGGTCATATGTGGGGTCACTGTATATAAGGTCGTTGTCGTTAACAGATAAATCCTGCACGCGGTCCTTGATTTCAGCCTTGGTTAAATCGTATGCAACCATAAGATTTGTGTCAGACGCACTAATTCCGCTTGTGTATGAGGAGCTTATTTCGTCAGCTGTGCGTGTGTCGGAATAAACAGCCACATTCCTGATTTCGCCCTTGAAATACTGTTGGTTAACAGAATTTGTACGCAAATCTCCGCCTACCATATATCTGTTGCTTGGCAGCACATTTGAAAAGGCTACGAATTTGGAGTTGGCATTTGATGTTTCTGCGTGCTCGCCGTTTAAGTAAAGAGTCGCTGTTTGTGCATCGGGGTCAACGGTAACCGCAATGTGAACATACTCGCCCGTTGGAATAACGGTGCTGAACGTGTGATCGCTGGAGGAGCTATATAATCTTACCTTAGGACCTGCGGCAAGCTCAAAGCTGATTGCGGGAGTTCCGTTTGAAGAGTAGTTACCGAAAATAACGCCTGCTCTTTGGGTGTAGCCATCGGGCAGCATAATTTCCGCTTCAAAGGTAAGAGGTGTTTTGTCAAGCGCCTTTGACACTGTGTAGGTTGTTGTGGTGGCAAAGGTAGCGCCGCTTGCTTTTGTCTCGGCATTTTCTGTTTCCTCGGCAGATACTGTTATTGCCAAAGCACCGGGCAAAAGCAGCATAAGCGCAAGAAACAGCGACAATAGCTTTTTAAATGTTGTTTTCATTGTTTTCTCCTTCTCAAGCGTTTTGATTGAAATAATCAAATGTCAATTATACAAATATAATTAGTGCTTGAATATGTATTGTAATTATGTTATAATCTATTTGAGTGAAGTTGTCAAGAAAATGTGATTGTTTTGACCGTTTCAATCAAAAATTGAAGGAAATAGAAATAATTTTGCTTGTTCGGTCATAGCGAGAAATTTTTGAAGGAGTAAAAATGGCGTTCAGAGAAAGAGAAGAAACAGTACTTGAATATCTGCGTGAGCACAAGGAGGCAACGGTTTCGGAGCTTTGCAAGGCTTTGTTTGTAAGCGAGCCTACAATACGCAGAGATTTAACAAGGCTTGCCAAGGCTAAAAAAATAATAAGAACTCACGGTGGCGCATATTATAGAAGCACACCGGGAGAAAATCTGCCGCAGGAATTCAGAGAAAAGGAAAATGCGGACAAAAAACACGAAATTGCGAAAAAGTGCCTTGACTTGATTAATGACGGAGATACAATTATGGTAGACGCCTCGTCTACCGCCCTGCCGCTTTTGAGAATGCTTGCAAGCAAAAGCTCCATAGTGGTTATTACAAACAGCACAAAGGCACCGTTGATTTTAGCAGATACAAGCGTCAAAACCCTTATAGCAGGCGGAGAGCTTGCCACAAATACATACGGAATTGTGGGTGGCTATGCCGAGAGCTTTATAGGCGGCTTTAATGCAGATATATGCTTTCTTTCCGTAACTAATCTTTCGCCAAGTGGCTATCTTACCGACAATTCAATTGCGGAAAATCTTGTAAGAAAAGTTATGCTTTCTAAGTCCAAAAGAAAGGTTTTAATGCTTGATTCCACCAAAATCGGCGGACCCTGTATCAGTACCTTGGGAACTCTTGATGATGTTGATTTGGTGGTAAGCGACAAGGATTTATCGGAGCTTTTTCCAAAATATTCTCATAAGTTTATTTAGATGTCTGTTGACAAATACATAAATTAATAGTACAATAAAATTAAGGAATTCAATGTTTAAAGCTGAATAATCTTAAAAATTTACAGGAGGTGGGATTATGGCAGAATATATTGTAGAGGCAAATAGCTTGGTTAAAAGCTATAACAGTAAGGCTTTTGCGCTTGACGGTCTTAACTTAAAGCTTGAAAAGGGCAAAATTATAGGCTTGCTTGGACCTAACGGAAGTGGCAAAACTACATTTATTAAAATCCTTGCAGGCTTGCTTACCCCAACAGGCGGCGAGGTGTTTATTGATGGCAATAGACCGGGAGTTGAAACGAAGGCGATAGTTTCATACCTGCCCGAAAGACCCTATTTTAACTCTTGGATGAAGGTTAGTCAATGCCTTGATTTCTTCCAGGATTTCTATGACAATTTTGACAGAAGCGTGGCAGAGGCTATGCTGAATGACTTGGGAGTGCCCTTGGACGCTTTATTAAAAACACTTTCAAAGGGAACTAAGGAAAAGGTTCAGCTTGTGCTTGTAATGTCAAGAAAGGCAAAGCTTTATTTACTTGATGAGCCGATTGCAGGCGTTGACCCTGCGGCAAGAGAATACATTCTTGGCACTATTATAGGTAACTATAACAGAGAAGCAACAATACTCATTTCAACCCACTTAATTACCGACGTTGAAGACACCCTTGACCAATTCCTGTTTATAAACGGAGGCAAGGTCTTGTATGGCGGAAACGTAAAGGAAATAAAGGAAAAGCAGGGAATGAGCCTTGATGCGTACTTCAGGGAGGTGTTCAGATGTTCAAGAAGCTGTTAAAGTATGATTTTCAAAGTCTGAAGCGTATAGGCATTCCCATACTTATATTAATTTTGATTTCAACCGTTATCATAAGCATATTTGTAGGCGTTATGGTAAAAAATGACGGTTATGGAGAAATGCCTAATGTTTTTGAAATAACCGCTACCGTTTTTGTGGCGTTTGCCGCTATGGCGATTTTGTTTTCACCCCTTGTTCTTCAAATAATGGTGTATGAAAACTTTTACAGAACACTAACAACCGACGAGGGCTATTTGACCTTTACGCTTCCCGTAAAGGCAAAGCAAATAATCTTTGCAAAGATGACAAATGCCACAATATGGACAGTTATTTCGGGCGCGGCAGCTTTTATGTCTGTTGTTATCATAGCTGTTGTGGGCGTTTTAGCAAGCGGAGCTTTTGGCTCAGGCTCAACTGATACAACACCGAGCGAGCCACTTAGCGGATTAATGGTATTAAGCGTAATTTTGGGCATAATACTTAGCATAATTTCGTATTTTGCAACAGAGCTTGCTTACTTTATCATTATTTTCTGGGGCTCAACCATATTTAAAATCAAAAAATCATCAAACATAATTTGGCTTTTGATAATAGGCAACTTTGCAATAAGCGCAGTTACAGGAACCTTCTCATCAATAACATCCTCAGTAGGCTCAGCAATTTCGCTGTCTACAGGAAATTATGAATTGGGAACAGTAATAACGCTAATAATACTAATACTCTTTACATCGGCGTTAATGGTAGGAGCATATTTCCTGCTTAAGCACCTAATGGAGAAAAAAGTTAATTTACCATAATTTTTTTCAAAAAAGGTATTGACAAACTAAATTTATTGTGATAGAATATCACCGTTGCAAGATAATATGCTGGCGTGGCTCAATGGCAGAGCAGCTGATTTGTAATCAGCAGGTTGATGGTTCGACTCCGTTCGCCAGCTCCAATCTTGCAACGATAAGGGGGATTTCCCGAGCGGCCAAAGGGGGCAGACTGTAAATCTGTTGTCACTGACTTCGGTGGTCCGAATCCACCATCCCCCACCACAAAAAAAGGACACCAATACGGTGTCCTTTTTTTGTGGTGGGGGATGAACCTTCGGCCACGTGCTTGTCGCAAGGACAAGCACGTGGTTCGCTCTTTTTGTCTAAGCCGTTGTCTGCTTGCAAGCAAAAGGCGTGACAAAAAGCCTCAGTTCTTCTGAGAATCCACCCTTGACAATGAAGCACAAACAAAACGGGGGACACAAATACGGTGTCCTTTTTTGCAATTAATTTTTCGTAATTGTTGACTTGATTGTATAATTATAGTATAATTATACAAGAAACTGTGAATTTATGAAGCAAAATTTGACTATTAGGTACTAAAAGAGCAGTTTGATTTTGAATTTTGGAGGAACACAAAATGGCAAAGACCTTGTTGTTGGGATTAGGCGGAATGGGCGGACGTATAGTTAATAACGTCATGACTGAGCTAAGAGAGGACAACATCGAAATTAATGAAAGCGAATTTTGTTGTGCTGTTTTTGACACCAATACGGAAGATATGGACCTATTAGATGCAACAAAAAACGGAATACACATTATACCTACAAGCAAGGATAAAACTATAAACTCTTATATAAAGCTTTATGAAAAGAATAACATTAATGATTGGATGCCCACATCTACATTGCTACGCCATGAAGAAATGCGTTGGGGTACATCACAAATAAGAGCAATGTCACGCCTTGCATTCTATGACGTAATTCAAAACAGGGATATATTGGAGCTTGAAAGAGAGATAGAAAAGCTTTTGGGCGGTCATGACGAAAACTGTATAAATGTTACAATCGTGTCATCCTTAGCGGGAGGCACCGGCTCCGGAATGCTTATACAGACTGCTCTTTGGCTAAGAAATCTTCTTGAGGACAGAAATTGTACTGTAACCATAAGAGGAATATTAGTGCTTCCCGAGGCACTTATAAAATGTGTTCGTCAGGTTGGCAATGACGAAAGAATGCGTGAAAAAATCCGTGCTAACGCGTATGCCACAATACGCGAATTAAATGCTATTACCAAAATAAGAACCGGCGTTTATAAGCCACAAAAAAGGGTATGGCTCGATGGCTTTGCCGATAGTGAGCGCAAATATGAGTGTGAGGATGCATCCGTATTTGACTACGCATTTTTTGTAGATTGTGATATGGATGAAAATAACAGAGATAGCATAGAGGATTATGAAAAATCCGTTGCGCGTCTTACATATATGCATATGTTAGCGCCTGCCAGTGATGGGGCGTACACCAAGGAGGACAGCGCATACAGACAGCATCAGTTAAGCAAGGAGCCATTATATGGCTTGTGCGATACTGCAAAGGCAATTTATCCAACAGAATCAATTTTAGAGTACTGTACCTTAAGAGCAATTAAGGATTCTTTAGCTGACAGTTGGAGATTGCTTGACCAGAATATGAGAGATGTACAAACGTACACAGGAGATATAAAAGCACTATCGGACAAGCACAGAGAATATATTTCTCAGTTTAATGAACTATCTCAAAAGCCGGAACACAGGCTTCTTCAAAGAATAAGAGCTGATATAATGAACTCACAAATAGAGCTTGGCAAGGAGGTTTTAACAAGTAAAGTAGATGACTTTTTAACATCTGTTTGTGTAAAAATGTGGAGCGCAATAGAGGAGTGCAATATAGGCGAGCTAAACAGAATAAAAATCAGTGAAGAAAAGCAGGACTGGGTAGAGAATAAGGACGTGCTGAAAAGCAGAGAGAAAGCAAAAAGCTTTGTCTGTGAAAAAAGAGAGCAGGTTGCATATTTTGAAAAAACAGTTAGAACTAAAAGCGAATATATTGTAAAAGCGTTGATAGAGGACGTATGTCCTATTGATATGGGCAAGGTTGATATAAGTGATGGCGCTTCTGTTATGGGCTTGTTTACAAAGAGAGATAACGAGGGACAATTATATTTCATTCACCCCATTGCTATGAGATATTTGATATATAAGCTTTTGAAAGAGCTCGATGCAAAAATGAAGCAATTTACGCAGCTTGAAGAAATAAAAGACAGGCTTGTTGGTATTGAATACGAGGGTGAAGTGTTGAAGAAGGAAGCTTCACGTTATCTTGATAAAAAGCCCTTCTTAATGTCCGAGCTGACGTTTATTAAGAAATTCAAGGACCTGTACTATGATTTCAACCTTGAGCAGTATAAGCTTTGTCGCCAATATGTAGAAACAATTATAATTTGCGAACTGTCAAGAGAGCTTACACACAGATTAGAGGTATTAGCAAAGGTTGTAGAAAGCTTCTTTAATAACCTTGACAGAGTTTACAACAAAATAGAGGATGGACTTTCTATCAATATAGATAAAACAGAAAATTGTAGCAGAAATACCATATATATTTGCGGTTCAAGAAAGGAAAAGGAAGACCTTTATAAATCCCTTCGTTTAAACGTAAGCAAGGGCAATAGGGAAATAAATAAAGCAATTGCCGATGCCTTGTATGGTCAATTTTGTACACTGAAAAATCCTAATGAGGAAAATAACGCGCCATATATGAATCGCAGTGCTATTGATATATACTACAAGGAAACTCTCAATGTTTATAGAAATATCATACGTGAGGATTATAGTGAAGAAATAGACCTTGATATTTATTCTGCTGTATGCAAGAGCGTTGACTTGGATCGCGAAAATAAGCTTGAAACAAATCTGGACGACTTGTCCGACTATGAAAACGCAAGCGTAAAGCACCGCTATCATTTGGATGCTATGAAGGATTTGGTAAAACGACTCAAAACTATTGGCATACCGATTATTACTAAGGATAACGAAAAAACAAATAATACCGGCTATGGTGTTACCTTCTGGGGCTTTAGTCCAAAATTAGTTGAGATGTGTGACAAATTGGGCGAGATACTTGGCATAAACGTGTTGTCTCAGCAAAACAATGCGTATTCTAAAAATGAGCTTAATTGCTATTGCTCCGTGTATGGCTTTACAGCCGGAGAGGTTGATAAGCTTAATGAGCTTAGGGAAAACGAAGCAGATAACTATTATGCCTGCTACAAAAAAATAATGGACAGAATAAATAACGAGCTTGATTACGGCAACAAGGATGCCCTTGTGCAAACACCGCACCTTGATAAAACTTGGCACAAAATTCTGCCGTACATTTCACTGAAAAAGAAGGATTAATCAAAATTTTAAACAACATTGGAGACGAAAAATGGCAAAAAATCTATTGATAGGCTTAGGTGGAACGGGCAGCCGCATTATCAATTACGTGGCTGCTGACTTGAAAAAGAAAAACATCAGAATTAGCGATGGTAATATCAGTTGCATTGCCATTGACCGAAACAGAAGTGACCAAAGTGATTTATGCGAAACCGGGATCGGCACCCCGATTGTTTGCATAGGCAAGGATAGAAGTATTAAAAGATATCTCGATATTTATGAGAAACATGGAGTAAACAGCTGGATGCCAATGTCTGTACAGCTCGAGCACGTGGGTATGCTTGACGGTGCAGCACAAATGAGAACTGTAGCACGTCTTGCTTTTTATGATACCGTTAAAGATGCTTATGCAATGTTGGAGTTTATGCAAGCAATGGATAAGCTGCTTGAGGATGGGGACGACAAAATCAATGTAACCATTGTATCGTCCTTGGCAGGCGGCACAGGAGCAGGCATACTTATTCAAGTCGCTATGCTGATAAGAAATTACCTTTCGGAAAGAAAAGCTCATGTCAGCGTAAACGGTATGCTTATTCTTCCCGATATCTTTATCAGAACCATTAATCAAATTGGCAGAGACGAAAGAGAGTGCAAAATTTTGCGTGCTCATGCTTACGCAACTGTTCGAGAATTAAATGCCATTACCAGGATTAAAACAACAGGCTATAAGCCATCTCATAAAATAAGGCTTGATGAGGTGGGCTTTGACAGCGATTGCAGGCAGGATGGCAAGCCTGTATTTGATTACGCCTTTTTCTTGGATGTATTCAATGACCATACTCCAAGAAGTATTGTGGATTATGAAAAAATCATTGCCCGTATGGTTTATGCTAAGCTGTTTGGACCTGCCGATAATGAAGGTGTGTACCTTGAGGATGCAGTCTTTAGCCAATATCAATATGCCGAAGAGCCAATGTATGGCATCTGCGGAACAGCAAAGGCAGAATATCCCGTAGAATCGGTGATTGAATACTGTGCATTAAGAGCCACCAAAGACGAGCTATCAGCAGGCTGGCAAAAAATAGACCAAAACGTTAAGCACGTTATTATGACGGATAGACGTAAGGAAGAAGAGGGCTGCGAAGTCAAGCGTACCAATCCGCGCAAGGAGTACATAAGACAGTTTGATATGCTTTCTCAAAGCAGAGAAGATGAAAACAGACTGTTTTACAACATAAGAAACCATGTTAAAAATGAAAAGGTAACGCAAATTGACGGAAATGACACAATGTCTTTAACAGATAAGGTGGATGATTTCCTTGCGGCATTTGATGATGTAGTGAAAGCCCGAATCATTGAGGGCGTATCAAATAAGGATGATGCTGCAAAAGAAATAGCAGACATTATCTTTCCTGTGGATATGAGTAAGGCGAATGAATACAGTACTAACTCTATTAAAGGATTACTTACAAAGAGGGATGAAAAGGGTCAAATACATTTCGTTCACCCGATAGCTATCAGATACTTACTTTATAAGCTTCGTAATGAGCTTGAAGAGGTAATAAGATGCTGTATAAAAAATTTAGACAGAGAGCTATATGAAGTAACCTACAAGGCATCAAGTATTATTTGCGAAAGAACAGAAAGCCTCGTCAAAATCCTTGAAGGCTTCTTCCAAAAGCTTAATGAGGTATATGACGAAATAGAATACAGCATTGACGAAAACATTAAAGATACTGAAAACAGGGGAGAAAATATTCTTTATATCTGCGGCTCAAAAGAGGATAAGGAGAGTATATACAGTTCTCTTTGCATTAAAACAGGCAACAGCAATACAAGAATAAACGATGCAATTGCCAACGTCTTTTATAAAAATCTTTGCGTAAAAGAAAATTCTGATGTGGGCAATCACAAGCAATTTGCAATCATAAAAGAAGCTTACGAATTTCAAAGAGTGCTCACTAATGGGTATAGTGATGCCATTCGTTCTGAATATAGCGGCGAATTGGACCTTGACCTTTATGCAGCAGTTCGAAAAAGCTCTGATTTTGAATACAAGCGAGAAAACGGTGATGCCTATGAGGATATGGCTTCAAGAAACGAGCGACACAAAAGCGCAATGCAGGATTTGGTTTGTGAGCTAAGCACGCTTGGTAGACCGTATCTAACGGTAGCGCCGCGTGCGGATGAGCGTATGCTTTCATATAAGCATTGGGGCTTTAGCCCTGAGCTTGCAAGTGCTTGTCCTGAGCTTGGCGCCATTCTTGCCATGAATACAGAGTCATGTCAAAATAAGGCTTATTCTAAAAATGAGCTTAATTGCTATATGTCTATGTATGGCGCTGCCGCCGGCGAAATTTATAAATTCAATGAGCTTAACAGTAATGAATGGGGTAACTGTTACGGAAGCTACCAAAAACTCATTGACGGAATGCTCAAAGCAGTTAATGAAGGTACAGAGGAAGCATTGGTAATGACACCGCACCTTGATAAGACATGGCACACCTTCCTTCCGTTCCTTTCGCCAAAAATGCAGGAGCTGGCAGATATAGGATTCTACCGTTCCTTCTGGCTTGCAATTGCATACGGTATGATTACCTTGAATAAATATGGTAATTATCAAATCGAGAGGAAAATAACTACCAAAGATGGTATTGAAAGTAAGATAAATAAGGAAGTGCGCTACAATGGAGGAGCAATTGAGGAAAAAGAGGTATGTCAGCTATTACAGAGCTTAAAAACAGATAGAGCCTTCTTAAGTGACATTAAGGAATGCGAGGAAAAATTCAAGAACGAATGTCAAAGTGATGTTTCATTCGATGATATTGAATTTTTGAACGGTAAGGTGACAGAGGAATCCTCCGTCACACAGGACAATGAGGCTGCAAAGCGCATTATCGGCGGCATTGGCACGGACTCTGACTTAAACGCTCTTACACTCATCATAAAATACAGCTATGCACCAAAGTGTAGCATGGATGTAGTTAATGTGCTTGTTAAAGCATTAGAGGAGCTTTGCAAGGAGTTTGTTATAAGAAAGCTTCTTGACGCTTCACAAAGCGAAGTAGAAAGCTATGCATTTTCCCTTTGCTATAAAATTTACAATGCTTGTCAAATGCCTCAAAAGGATATTGAAGCAATCAAGCATTGGAAGACAAAATGGTAAACACATAACAGAATTAACGAAAGACTATTTAATTTTTTATAAACGGAGGAACTTCAAATGGCAAAAAATTTGTTATTAGGCTTAGGTGGCACTGGCAGCCGCATTGTCAATTACGTGGCTGCTGACCTAAAAAAGAAGAATATTAGAATAAACGACGGCAATATCAGCTGCGCTGTTATTGACAGATACTGTTATGAACAGGACAGATTTAAACAAGCAGGAACAGATGTTTTGAACTTTGCAATAAGAAATCCGTCCGGACTGCATCCCCTGAAAACATATTTTGATATGTATGAGAATTGTGGCTTGGGCGACTGGATGCCGAGCCCTATAGGGATTTACACAGATGTTTGGTATGCAAGGATGGGTGCACGTCTTGAATTTTACGATTATATCAAGAGCGGAGCGATTGGAGAGCTTGAAAAAGAAATAGATAAGCTAATTGACGAAAACAAAGAAACGGTGACCGTTCAAATTGTATCATCACTTGCGGGCGCTACAGGTTCAGGAATTCTTATTCAAACAGCTATGTGGGTAAGACAGTACTTTGAAAGAAAAAATGTTCCTGTTACCATAAAAGGCATACTTGTTCTTCCCGAGGTGTTTATCAGAACTGTAAGCCAAATCGGTAGAGATGAAAACGAATGCAGAGCCTTGCGTGCTAATGCCTATGCCACTGTCAGAGAACTAAACGCAATTACCAAGGTGAAAACAAAGGGTTACACACCGACAAATCCAATAATAATTGACGAGGTTGGCTTTAACAGCAATGATAAGGCGTCATTTGACGGAACACCCGTGTTTGATAACATATATTTTCTGGATGATGTAACAGCAAGCGGTTCTGCGTGTAAGTACATTGTAGACTATGAAAAGGCAGCGGCGTGTATGATATATATGCAGATGCTTGAGCCTGTGGACGATGGTCCGTATGATGATGCTCTATTTAGAGTCTATCCAATTAGCGAAGAACCGTTATATGGCTCCTGTGGGGCTGCAAGGGCAGAATATCCTGTGGCATCTGTGCTTGAATACTGTGCGTTAAGAGCAGCTAAGGATGAGCTATCAGCCGACTGGAGAAAAATCGATCAAATCATTAATGGTATAATCAAGCGTGAAAAGGAGCTTGAGGATGATTCAATGGCTCCTACCAATCCACGCAAGGAGTACATAAGACAGTTTGACGAGCGAGCTAACAATAGGGAAGGAAAGGATACGCTTCTCTATAAAATTCGACGTGATGTAAAAAACGAAAGCTTGGGGCTCAAAGGAGACCGATGCGTAATAATGTTGAGTGATAAAATAGATGATTTATTACATGTATTTGACAGAAACATTAGAAGCATTATTGAAAACGAGAATCCCGGCAATCTATCCGAAATTAAGATTAAATACGAAAGGGAAAATTGGGTTAACGACAGCAACAAATTATATTGCATAGAGAATGCTAAAGAATTTGTTTTTCACAAGAGAAACGAGGTTGCAGGATTTATTCATGCGCTGGATGTGAACATAGACCTTTTAGCAAAAGATCTTGCAGACAGTATTTGTCCAATTGATATGAGTGATGTTAACGAAACGGATTTGGGCACCGTTATGGGATTGTTTGCAAAGAAGGATGAAGACGGTCAAGTATATTTCGTTCATCCCATAGCTATAAGATACTTAATCTACAAGCTCAAGAACGAGCTTGAGGAAAGAAAGAGAATTGGCACTCGACTTGAATATCTCCGCGATAGCCTCTCTTTCAATAAGGCTACTCAAAGATATGAGTCGGAAATCTATATGTTCGATAAAACCAAGACCTATGAGTATGAGGATGCGTTAATCTATCTTGATAAAAAGCCATTGCTTATCTCCGAAACCAAGTTCCTTAAGCAGTACAAGGAATTGTATTATGAATTTAATGCTGAGCAATACCAAGAATGTTGCCGCTACGCAGAAAAGTACTTAAGCTATAAGACATCGGTTATTCTTTGCGAAAGAATAGAAATGCTTATCAAAATTGTTGAACGCTTCTTTAACAACATTGACGAGCTGCCCGTTGAAATAGATGACAGAATTGCGGATAACGTATATGAAACTGAGAATAACGGTAATAATGTATATTATATCTGCGCATCAGGCAAGGAAAAGGAAGCCCTTTACGAATCTCTCAATGTGAAAACTAGTAATAGCAACACGGAATTAAACAAGACGGTTGCCGCCGCCTTTTACGCACAGCTTTGCGTAAAAGAAAATCCCGACGCCAAGAGCAATCGACAATATGCAGGAAAAAATCCCCTTGAAATATTTGCAAATGAGCTTATTAAGACCTATGAAAAAACCATTGGCGATTATTATAGTGAAGAAATAGACCTTGACCTTTATTCAGCAGTTTGCAAAAGCTCCGATTTTGAATACAAGAGAGAAAACGGAGACGCCGAGGAGGATAGCAATTCAAGAGTTAAGCGTCATATGAAGGCAATGAAGGACTGGGTTGCAAGAGTACAAAGCAACAGCTCTCCGTACTTGTGTGTTAAGGACGATATAGAGAGCGATTTTAGTAAGACAAAAATCTTCTGGGGCTTCAGCCCTGAGCTTGCAAGCGCTTGCCCGGAGCTTAGCTATGTTCTTGGAGTTAACATGGAAACTCGGCAAAATGAGGCATACAGTAAATATGAACTTGCTTGCTTCTGTGCAATTGAGGGCCTTTTTGCAAGCAACATTAGTCGGTTTGATGAAATGAATACATACGATAGCTATTATGCAAGCTATAAAGAGCTTGTTGATGAAATGAATGAAAAAGTAGCTGGCGGTGACGAGGGAGCCTTAGTAATGACACCACACCTTGATAAGACGTGGCATAAGATTCTTCCGTATATCAGCAAAATGAAGGGGAAAAACGCAGAGACTCAGTTCTTCCGTAACTTCTGGTTCGCTGTTGCTTACGGTATGATCACAGTGAACAAAGAAGACCACTATCAAATCGAAAGAACAAAGAAAAATGCAATGGGAACATATAAAGAAGATGAAACTCTCAAATACAGAAATGCCCCAATAGCAAGACCTGAAATCGGAAGACTTATAGAAGCATTGAGATTGGACGATTCGTTCGCAAGAGATGTTGAGGAGTGCGTTGATAAATTCAAGAAAGAATGTCACGACAATGTTAATTGCAAGGACACATTGTTCTTAAACGGCATTGTTATCAAGGACGAGAAAGGCGACGATGTAAAGCACGTTATCGGCGGTCTTGGCTCTGCTTCTGACACAAATGCGCTTACACTTATTGTAAGATATCTTAATGCATCGGAATCTTGCTATGATATAGCGGAAAAGCTCGTTAGCTCACTTGAGAGCCTTTGCTTTGAGCTTGCTAAGGGCGAGCCGCAAGAGCTCTACAAGATAATTTATAACGCTTGTGAGCTACCTGCGAAGGACATTGATTTGATTGCGCATTGGAACATAAAAGAGTAAACACATAACAGACCCAATAAAAGACTATTTAATTTTTTATAAACGGAGGAACTTCAAATGGCAAAAGAATTAATTTTAGGATTAGGTGGAACAGGCGTACGCATTGTGAGCAAAGTAGCCAAGGAGATAGCGAAGATGGACATCAATGCTGATGGCAAAAAAATATCTTGTGCTGTTATTGATACTAATGTTTATGATATACACCGTTTAAAAGACAGGAACGCAGAAGTTTTTTGCCTTAACCTAAGCAAGGACAAGAAAATTGAAGATTACATAAACAATTATAAAGAAGATGGTGTGGAAGAGTGGATGCCTATGTCTATACAATCTGGATATCAAAACATGGCGGATGGCTCCAGACAAATGAGAACAAAGGCACGTCTTGCATTCTATGATTGCGTTAAGGACGGAACTATAAGAGAGCTTGAAAAGGAGATAGACAAGCTGATTTTTAATCTTAACGGCGAAAACGTAAGGGTTACAATTGTATCATCCTTGGCAGGTGGAACAGGCTCAGGCATACTTATTCAAGTCGCTATGTGGATAAGAAAATATTTTGAAAACCAACAGATTTCTGTGAGCATATCAGGCATACTTATTCTTCCCGATGTGTTTATCAGAACCATTGCGCAAATAGGACATGATGAAGCAGAATGCAGGGTCTTGCGTGCTAATGCGTATGCTACCATTCGAGAAATAAATGCAATTTC
>JAFTZI010000146.1 GCA_017461055.1 Clostridia bacterium
GGGCAAGCTCTTGACCTATTTGGAGCAGGTAGGCACACATTAGACACTAACAACCTACCGATTATGAAAAGAGTATTCAGCTCTATATTTGGAGGAAATAACCCATTCCAATGCGAGGTCTTTTTCGTAAATAAGGTCTCTGTATTAGATATTCTTTGGGGAACAGATCTACCTATTACCTTGGAGGATCCAAAATATAACATTCTCGTTAATATTAAGTCCTTCGGTCAAATGGGAATCAAGGTTCTTGATACAAGAAAGTTTATTGTTAAAGTTGTGGGACAGCTTGATAATTATTCTGTTGAATCAGTGCGTCTGGCAACTAAGGGAATGGTTAAATTAGTAATCAAGGAAACAATTGCAAAAGCAATTGTTGAGAGTGGATGGAGTGTATTGGAATTACCTGCAAAGCTATCTGAAATTTCCGATAAAATCAAAGCCATTTTAAACGTACATCTTGAACAAATCGGCTTAATTTTAGAAAACTTCTTCGTAACCAACATTTCTGCTAACAATGATGACCTTGACAAGCTACGTCAAGTAAAAGAAAAACGAATGGAAGCGATGACCGACATTGATATTGAATCCATTAAAACCATTCGTATGAGCCAAGCAAGAGCCGTAGCACGTGAAACAGAGGGCTACTCTTACCAAGACGAAAGGAAGTTTGATATATTGCAGGCAGCTGCCGCTAACGAAGGTGTTTCCGGTTCTATGATGGGCGCAGGAATGGGTCTTGGTATGGGCTTTGGAGTTGGTGAAGAAGTTGGCAAGGTAGCTAATCAAGCCTTCCATCAGCCGAAAAGCACAATATGTCCAAATTGTCAAAATCCAGTCGATGCTAATTCTAAGTTCTGCTCTTCTTGCGGTCAACCGCTAACTGTTAAGAAAAATTTCTGTATTAATTGCGGAACTGAGTTACCTTCGGGCGCTCTATTCTGCCCTGAATGCGGCACAAAGCAGCAAAAGCAAGGAAAAACTTGCCCTTCATGTGGTACAGCAGTTAACGATAACTGTAAATTCTGTCCTTCTTGTGGCAAGAGCTTAAGTTAATTTATACAATCTCAAGGAGTTTATTTATGAAAAACAAAGGTATTCTCGTTTCATTAATATCTCAGTTAATAGTGTATGGTGTTGCTAATTTGTTTCTATTCCTTCTGCTTTCACCGGAAAAAATTGCTTTAGCTTCGTTTTGGGTTTCGTGGTCCTTTACTTTCCCCTTCTGTTTAATAACCACAATCCTTATCACTCTATATTCACTAAAGCTTGAAAATCAAATCATTTCAAAGCTACCATTAATTCTTGCTATACAATATTCAGCAGTAATTATTTATTTAATTGCAGGTTTGATTTTAATGTTCTGCGGACCTAATTCATCTAAGCCCGCTTGGCTTACCGAATCAGTTATTACAGCTATATATTTCATACTCATATTGTATGCATTAGTCAGCTCAAACTACATTTCAAAGAGTATCAAATATACAAAAGGCAAAGTATTTTACATAAGATCTCTACAAACCGAAATTGATAACTGTATATCTATGGTATCTGACAAAGCAATCGCACAGTCATTAATGGCGCTTTCAGAAAAAATACGTTTTAGCGACCCTATGAGTAATGATTCTTTGAAACAACGAGAAGAAACTATTCAAAATCTTATTAATGAAATTGTTACCAATATCACAAACGAAACTTTGGTTACAGTTCCTTCTTTAATTTCAAAGGTATCTATTGAAATTGATGCACGAAATAATTTGTGTAAAACATTAAAATGAGAAAAACCATTCGCGAAATCAAAGTATTTGATATAATTAACTACTTTTCATTATCAAAGCTCTATATTCTCATTCTTTGGGCTACCTATGCTTTAGTTATAAATTTCAACATATTACCCTTTAATCACCTTTTTGTCTTACCTTTACCAATATTATTGACAATACATTTGACAAAAAGAGTACTGATAGGTGCTGTTCTTTTATATAAAGCCTTTGCACCGTTAGATGTGAGGCATCAATGTAGATTTACCCCAACATGCTCTACTTATATGATTATGTCGTTAAAAAAATATGGCTTATTTATTGGCTTAATTAAAGGAATACTAAGGATTTTCCGTTGTAAGCCACCTAACGGTGGAAAAGACTATCCTTGATAATTTTAATTTCTATTTTGGAGGAAAAATTTATGGCTTCGTTAGACGAAAACTTCAGCGCAAGTGGTTTCTATACCACACAGTGTCCAACATGTGGTTGTCCACTAAATATCGAAGAAAAGGAGGACTCCATTAAATGTCCCCAATGCGATAACGTTTATCGTGTTCGTGACTTAAGCAGAGGAAGTTCAAGCTATTCTGCTTCTTCCAGTGTTGATATGGCTTCTATTGCCCTATCTATCGACACTCCCGAATCCGGTCTTGTGTATATCGAGAACTTTTTTGCAAACTACAACTGGGAAACATATGCGCAAACCTCAGACATCGGCATTAACGAAATTGACCTGATGGTTGAGAAAAACAAAATCAAAAATGGCGCTAATGCTTCTGCTTGGATTTTGGATTTCGAAAGCAAAGCTACTCCTCTTGCTAAAAAGCTTGAAGGCTTAACGATGCTTGAAGGAAAAATGTCAGAGGACTATGACCCTATTGACAACACCAATGCTCTTGAACATTTCGATATTTATTCTTTAGTTATACGCAATTTAATCGACAAAAAGGATGCTATTCTTAAGCAATTGGCAACAGATATTGAATATGCTAAAAAGTTCAATGCTGACGAAAATGCTTGCGAAGATATGGAATCACGTCTTGCCGAGCTTACATCAGCGTGTAACAAGCTAAAGGTTCCTGAACGCTTTGATAGCGTTCCTGCTATAATTGCAACCAAAGAAAAACTAAACAAAGAAATTGCTCAAAAGCTTGCAGCAGAAGGAATAGACGCATCTGCCACATATTTTGAAGCTTTAAGCATTTATCAAAGCTCAACAAGGGACAAGAGCCGTGCTTTACAGCTATTTGAGTCTATTAAAGGCTTTTCTGATTCTGCCGAGTATGTTGAAAAATTAAATAAATATTTTAATTACAATTATGAGCTATTCTCTTTCTTTGGCAAGCACTTCGTATTTAGAGAAGACAAGATTGCTCTTTTCAACGTTGATGAAAAAGGCACAGAGGAAGCAAGCTCTGACAAAGAAAATGACGAAGCTGTTGATACAAGCATGTCATCCTACGCTCTTTATGAGGTTATTGACGGTGAACCCGGCAAGGAAGCTCTCTTTAAAGGCCTTACAAAGCTTTTAACCTGTTATTCAAATAAAATATTCTATATTTCTAAGAATAAAAACATATGCTGCTACGATGTTAATACATATGAAGAAAAGGTTATAGTTGAAGGCTCCAATGGCAGTTTCTCAACAATTAACGGAATTAATAACTTCTATCTTGCCAACGACGGAAAAGCTTTCTTTATGAGAAAGGCAATTCCTCTCAACTTAACAACCGGTTGTTTTGCTAAAATTAAAGAGTTTTTCCTGAAGCTATTTAAGAAAAAGCCGGTAGAAGCACACAAGAGCAACTATTCTATTATCTATGTTGATATGTCAACCGCAACATCAAAGGTTCTTGTTGAAGAATTAATCGACATAGTAGATTATCACGAGGGCGAGCTTTTCTACTTTATTCCTGATTCTGATCCGGAAAGCGAAGCTGTTCACTTTATGTGCTGTGATGTTCTCACAGGCGAGACAAAGGAGCTTCTTGATGATAAGTGCGATATCCATAACGTTGTTGACGGAAAGGTTGTTTACTCCGTTTGGACTCCAAACGACTTAAATAAGGACCTTTACGTATATGATCTTGCCACCGAAGAATCTATTCTTATTGAGAAGAACATCTACAGCTATTTTACAACCATCAAAAACAGAATTTACTACACCGTTGGTAATAAGGAATACTGTCCTCTCTTCTCAAACAACACCGAAGGTACCGACAGGCTTGAAATTATGCAAAACGTTGCAAGAATCGCAGCAGTTCGCGGCGGTTGGATGTACATTATCAAGGGCTATAATAGAAATAGAATACTTATGAAAATGAGTACCGACGGAAGTCAAAAAATCTTTATTTGCAGCCAGTTTAAGGAAGTTGTTGAATTTACAGATTCTTACATTTATTATTTGGATGTAAATGACGTGTTACACGTTGTTCGTAATGATGGTGTAGATGACAGAATAATTGCAAGCGATATGAAGCGTGAAAATATCATAGTTGCTTATGATTCTATATACTATCTACGTAAAGAAACTATCACTCCTAACAAAGAGGCATATTCTCTTTACAAGATGGACTTGTCCGGACACAATTCAAGAAAGCTTATATTCAATGTTGATAGCTTCAAGAATTACGATAAAGAATCGCTCTACTTAATGAGAAAAGAAAGTGTTAGATTTGAAATCGTTACACCTATCAGTGCTAAAGAAACAGTTACAAACTACGAAAACTTTGATGTTACAAGATTCTTTAATTTCAATAAGAATACCGAAGAAATCAAAACTGTTCTTTCACTTGGCTTACCTACAACTGATAAATACGAATTTAAGTCCGGTTGCTTCAAGAAGAAGATCGAAGCTACAAGCACATTCCGTGAGGTGCCAAATAAGAGCCTGTTCAAGCACGCCAACGTTGCTGCTGCCGGTTCTATCTACGCATCACAAATGAACGAAATCAACGCTGCTAAGACCGCTAAAAAAGTTAAATAATCAAGCAGTAATAAAATTTCAATAAATATGGCTGACACTTTTGCTAATCAATTAGCTTTAGTGTCAGCCTTTTTTATTTTTCTCAATTAAATTAATAGTATAAATTCCCAACAAATCTACTGTATAAATGAGAACAATTCTTGCAAATAATCTTAATAAAGATTAGGAGCCAAAATATGCGATATAATAAAGTTGAAATATGCGGTGTAAACACCTCACAATTAAAGGTGTTAAATGATGAGGAAAAAAAGCGCTTACTTATTAGCTCAAGAATGGGCGATATTCAAGCAAGAGAGGAGTTAATCAAGGGCAATTTAAGGTTAGTTTTATCAATTATACAGAGATTTGCAAACAGAAATGAAAACATGGATGATATTTTCCAAGTTGGATGTATTGGATTAATTAAGGCAATCGACAATTTTAATGTTGAATTAGATGTAAAATTTTCCACTTACGCTGTCCCGATGATAATTGGTGAAATTAGGAGATATCTGCGCGATAACAACTCAATCAGAGTATCAAGATCAATGCGTGATTTAGCCTATAAAGCATTGCAAGCTCGTGAAGAATTAACTAATCTTGAATTAAACGAGCCAAGCATTGAAGCTATTGCAAAGAGAATTAACGAAAATAAAAAAGATGTGGTAATAGCATTAGAGGCAATAACTGAACCCGTTTCCTTGTATGAACCGGTATACAATGATTCAGGAGATTCGTTATATATTTTAGATCAGTTAAAGGACAGTTCCTCTGATGATGAGCTTTGGATAGAGGACATTGCCTTAAAGGAAGCTATTAAAAAATTAGACGAACGTGAAAAAAGAATTATTGATATGAGGTTTTATTCAGGTAAAACGCAAAGCGAGGTTGCAGAGGAAATCGGAATTTCTCAAGCACAGGTTTCAAGGTTGGAAAAAAGCGCTCTTTCCCAAATTAGAAAGCAAATATAAAAAACTGACAATGGCTAATTATTATGATTAGTCATTGTCAGTTTTTATTTTAAATTTTTATAGTCCGCCAAAGCCTGATGTTAACACCAACATCATCATTGTCAAAATAACAGTAATCACCACAGAAGCAATTGGTAGATCTTTCAAGGAAAACACCTCGTTAGTGTTGGTTTCGTCGGCAACACTATAAGACTCTTCATTTGAGTTAACATTCAGCTTCATATACTTAGTGTCCTGTTGCTTTTTTCTTGCTGTTTTGGACTCCTTATTATCAATTATATGTGGCTTTTCTATTCTATTGTTTTTAGGCTTGGAGCTCTTGCTTTCGTTATAGCTTCTTATAGTCGTTCCGTACATTTTTTCACTCTCCAATCGTTTGGATTATAATTTTTCTGCAATCCTTAGTTTAGCGCACTTTGAGCGAGAGTTTTCATTTAATTCCTTTTCACTCGCCGTTATGGGCTTTTTATTTATTGGCAGTAGCTTTGGCTTATTACCACACACGCATACAGGAAAATCCTTGGGACATATACATCCTTGTGCATATTTATTAAATGTTCCCTTTACGATTCTGTCCTCTAATGAGTGGAATGTCATAATGACTATTCTGCCACCCTTGTTTAATTTTTTTACTGCTGTATCAATAGCCGGGTCAATCACCTCTAACTCGTGATTAACCTCGATTCTGATAGCTTGAAATGTTCTTTTTGCCGGGTGCTGAGCTTCTTTTCTTGCCGCAGCCACCGGAATAGCTGATTTTATAATTTCAGCAAGCTGAAGTGTAGTTCTAATAGGAGCTTTTTCTCTTTCACTCACTATTTTTCTTGCCACTAAGTGAGCGAACTTCTCTTCTCCAAAATCTCTTATGATTCTTTTCAAATCAAATTCTGAGTAAGTATTTACAACGTCAAATGCTGAGAAAGGGGAGCACGGGTTCATTCGCATGTCCAGTTCTGCGTCACTATTATACGAGAACCCGCGCACAGGAGTGTCAAGCTGATGAGACGAGACACCTAAATCCATTAAAATACCATCAATTTGGTTTATATTTAATTCGTTCAATATTCGGTCAAGTTCAGAAAAATTGCTTTTAACCAATATTGAGCGTTCGCCATATTTTTCAAATCTTTTCTTACATGTTTCTATTGCAGCGTCATCCTGGTCAATAGAAATTAACTTACCTGTAGTTAAATGCTTGAGTATCTCTTCGGAATGTCCCCCTCCTCCTGCGGTACAATCTACGTACGTACCGTCAGGCTTTATTAACATTCCGTCGATACACTCTTTAAGCATAACCGAATAGTGTGAAAATTCCATAGTACCCACCTTAGAGCTTCATTTGAATCATCAGGTTCTTGATATTATCCATATCAACCTTCTTTTTCTTCTCTTCAAATCCCTCAACCGCCCAAATTTCAAGATGCGTTCCTACACCCAAAATAGCAAGATTCTTAACGACCGAATCTTCATTTAGCTTTAGCTTTTCTTTTAGAAAATTTGGAATAACGATTCTACCCTGTGAGTCGATTTGAACATCAACTGTGTTTGAGTAAACCTCACGAATATAATCCTCAAACTCTGTAGGTGGAAAGGTTGCAAGCTTTTCTTCATACTTCTGCCATTCTTCGTTGGAGTAAACAAGAATACACTTGTTAAAACCGTTATGGCTAAGCTTGAATGAATCACCAAGAGCTTCCTTGTACTTTGCGGGTACAAACACTCTATTTTTGGCATCAATAGTATGCTCGTAACGCCCGTAAAGCATAATTTACTCTCCTTTCGCTCCACCTTTCACCGTAAAAGCTCCACTTTTCACCACTTTTATGTACTCATTATATACCAATCATTTCAAAATTGCAATAGTTTTTGAAAATTTTTTGAATTTTTTTGATTTTTCCTATAAATATTTAACAAAAAACCGTTCAAATCAAAAAATTAGCATTACTTAAGAAACATATTTAAACTAAAAAATTCATAAAATCCCATTTTCACTTAACATTTAATACCCAAAAATCCATATTAAAAAGAAAAAGTGGGGAATTTCCCCAATACCATTAAGTTAAGAAAATCGACCTACTTCGAAAGAGGTAGGTCTTTTTTTATTAAAAAAATCAAAAAATATCAAAAAAGACTTGACAAATGAGATAAAATGTGCGGTCGCCCCTATCAACGAAAAAATGAGTTGA
>JAFTZI010000147.1 GCA_017461055.1 Clostridia bacterium
CCCACAGGACCCATTTATGGGTAGTAAATAACAAATGCAAGGCTGGCAGGCCAATTCTAGACGCACTTGTGCGTAGCCAGTAGTGTTTAGGGCTATGCCCGAAAATGAAATACCCCCCGTTTTACGGGGGGATATTTATTTTTCCTACAGACTTCGACAAAAAATGAAGTTATCTTGTGATAAAATATGCTCATAGCATAGAAATATAGCTAACAGGAGGAGCTTATGGAGATTTTTGTAGCATTCAAAAAAATGGACAGATTAGGTAGAGTAGTAATACCCAAGGATATGAGGCATTACTTTGATATTATGCCAAATGATTACATAAAAATTACACCTACCGAAAACGGTGTCTTACTGACAGCGTCGAAAGGTAAAAGAAAAAGCAAGGTTAAGTAAATAAAAGTTATGCTCATGGGCAGAAAAGGCGGGTTTCCCGCCTTTTTCTTTTACTTGACAAAATAGCCAAGTAATGATAATATAGTATGAGAAAATAAAAGGGGGAAAGCATATGCCAAGATTTTTTATAAGACAAAATCAAATCAGCGAGGAAAACGGTGAGAGAATTGTTACGATTTCAGGCGATGATGCTCACCATATTTCAAGGTCATTAAGAATGGCGAGCGGCGAAAAAATAGAGGTGGTTGATATGCAAAAAAACCTCTACACGTGTGAATTATTCGGCTTTTATGACGGGTACGTGACATCTAAAATTATAAGTCAGGACAAGGCAGACACCGAGCCGCCTCACTATATAAAATTATATCAGGCACTTTCAAAGGGCGACAAAATGGAAATAATCATTCAAAAGAGCATTGAATGCGGCGCTTGCGAAATAATACCCTTTTCCTCTGAAAGATGTGTAGTAAAGCTTGACAAAAAGGACGAGCAAAAGAAAATTGACAGATGGCAAAAGATAGCCGAAGGGGCTGCAAAGCAAAGCGGACGCGGAGCAATTCCGCAAGTTAAGGGTGTTCTTACCTTTAAGGAGCTTTTAGATAAGCTTGAGGGAACAGTTCTTTTTTGCTACGAGGGCGAGGACACAAAAACTATAAAGCAAGCCCTTAAGGAAATAAAAATCCAAGGGGACGTGTCCGTAATTATCGGAAGCGAGGGCGGCTTTAGCAAAAAGGAAGCGGAGCTTTTAAAGGAAGCGGGAGCTATTTGTGTTGGCTTAGGCAAGCGCATTTTGCGTTGCGAAACTGCGCCGATTTTTGCGCTTTCCTGCATTGCTTATGAATTAGAGCTTTAAGGCTTTAGCCACAGCTTTATTGTCATTTTGACGAATTTTAAAGCTTGAATTAGCGATTCGAGAACCGATTTGAACGACGATTTTGGTTAAAATGTCAAAAATATATACAATTTAAACAAAAAAATATCTTAAAACCTATTGAAAAATTTGTTTAAATAGTGTAAACTATATACACAATGTACAAATTGCACAAAATAAATTTGTCGGAGGAAAAAATATGTCAAACAGATTATTTCAAGGCATAATTCACCAAATGCACGACGCAGTTGATCGCGTTATCGGCGTTATAGACGACGGTGGCTACGTTGTAGCCTGTAGCGAGCTCAACGAAATAGGTCAGGTGCGTGAAAAAGCAAAGGAGGAAATGCTCTACACAACAGACAATATGACGCTTGACGGTTACACCTATCAGCATATAGGCAGCGGCGCAAAGCCGGAGTATATGGTTTTTGTTGAGGGCGAGGATAAAACCGCTGAAAAGTTTGCATCTATTTTAGCAATTGCCCTTTCCAATATTAAAAGCCTTCACGACGAAAAGAGCGATAAAAGCTCATTTATCAAGAATATCATTATGGACAATATCCTGCCAAGCGATATTTATGCAAAGAGCAAGGAGCTCCACTTCGACGGAAATGAGCCAAGAGTGGTGTTCTTAGTGCGCTTCTATTCAAGAACCGAGATTTTGCCATTTGATATTATTCAAAACATTTTCCCGGATAAATCGAGAGATTATGTTATTTCCACAGGCGAACAGGACATAGTAGTAGTTAAGGGACTTGATTCAGATATGTCCGTTTTGGAGCTTGAGCAGCTTGCGCAAAACATTTCCGATACAGTAAGCTCTGAGTTTTACTGTAAGGTTGGCGTTGGTATCGGTAGAGTTGTTGATAATATTAAGGACCTTGCAAGCTCCTATAAGGAGGCTCAGATAGCTATTGAGGTTGGTAAGGTTTTTGAAACAGAAAAGGAAATCATCAGCTACGAAAACCTTGGCATAGGCAGGCTTATTTATCAGCTTCCTACAACCCTTTGCGAAATTTTCTTAAGAGAAGTGTTTAAGCACGGCTCCTTGGAAACTCTTGATAAGGAAACCTTGCAGACAATTCAAGTATTCTTCGATAACAACCTAAACGTGTCTGAAACATCAAGAAAGCTCTTTGTACACAGAAACACACTTGTGTACAGACTTGAAAAGATAAGAAAGCTGACAGGACTTGACCTTCGTCAGTTTGACCACGCAATCACCTTCAAGGTTGCGCTTATGGTTAAGCGTTACCTTACATCAAAGCCAATTAAGTTCTGAGAATAATGGATTTTAAGGAAAATTACCCACAAGAAAATGAGGTGCCCGCATTAAACGGAGCAGAAAAGCAGACCAAGAGTCTGAAAAACTACATTGCAATAACCGTATTGATTGCTGTTTGGGCATCACTTCTTACCTTTATTATCACCTATATCGTAATGCAAACAAATTACGAAAAGGAAAAGGATTTAATAAAGGAGCAATACACACAAAAGCTTGACGCAATCGGCGAGTTTGAATCAATTATAGAGCTTTATAATGCTCTGCCTGAGGAAGCGCGTAATATTGATGTTTACAAAAAGCTTGCATATATTGACTACTATTACCGTACAATGTACGCAGGCGAAATAAATAACGAGGACCTTGTGTATCTAATCGCAAATGCGTATGTTATGGGCGCAGGGGATCAGTTTGGCAGATATTACAGCGCAGATGAGTTTAAAACCATGCTCTCCGACACACAGGGCGACTCTGTTGGCATAGGAGTTTATGTAACAGCCGATTCCGATACAGATAACATTAGAATTTCCTATGTTATGAAGGATGGCCCAGCCAATAAAGCCGGACTTTTGCCCGGTGATGTTGTCACGCACGTAGAGGGTGAAAGCGTAACAGCTCTTGGCTACTATGTTGCCATTGATAAAATCAAGGGCGCAGAGGGTACAGAGGTTAATATCACCTATGAAAGAAACGGCGTAAGCCACAATGTAACTCTCGTGCGTGCAAAAATAACTGTTGAGTCCGTTATTTATACAAGGCACGAAACGGAAAGAGACGTTGGAATTATTCGCATAATCGAATTTAATAATTCAACTCCTGCCCAGTTCAAGGAAGCCATAAGGAAAGCTGTTTCCGTTGATGGCTGTGAATCCCTTGTGTTTGACTTAAGAGGAAATCCGGGCGGCACACTTACATCAGTTGTTGAAATGCTTGACTTTTTGTTGCCAAGCGGTACAATAGTAACTGTCAGATATGCTGACGGAACAGAGCAAAAGTATTCATCGGATGATGCAGGAGAGGAATTTTCCGCTCTTTACGGTAACAGCATTAAAATGGCTGTGCTGACAAATGGCTATACCGCAAGCGCCGCAGAGCTTTTCACCTGTGCGCTTAAGGATTACGAAAAAGCAGTGGTCGTGGGTGAAAAAACCTACGGTAAGGGCTGCGGACAAAGCGTTGTTCCACTGTCAGACGGAACAGGCCTTGCATTTACAACATTTTTATATGACCCGCCAATTAGCGATAACTATAACGGTGTGGGCATAACTCCTAATATCGAAAAGGAGCTTAGTGAGGAAGCGTCAAGCAAAAACCTGTTTGACCTGTCACACAATGAGGATGATCAATTAAAAGCGGCTGTTGAGGCGCTGAAATAATATAATGAGGTATTTAAAATGGCAGAACAGAAGACAAAATATACTAAAGAAGGCTTTCAAAAATTAATTGACGAGCTTGATTATTTAAAAACAGTCAGAAGAGCCGAGGTTAAGGAAATGCTTAAGGAAGCAAGAGCCTTCGGTGACTTGAGTGAAAACAGTGAATATGATGAGGCAAGAGACCAGCAAGCAAAGTGCGAAAGCCGTATTGCAGAGCTTGAATACCTTATCAAAAACGGTGTTGTAATGTCCGAGGAGGAGGCTAACAAAAACATTGTCAGCATCGGCTCAACAGTAACACTTAAATATAAGGATGGCAAAGAGGTAACCTATTACTTGGTAGGCTCTAACGAGGTTGACCCTCTTAATAAAAAAATCTCTGACCTTTCTCCAATCGGTATTGCAGTTATCGGTAAGACAAAGGGCGACACAATAACAATTGCAGCTCCTTCAGGAGATAAGGAAGCAACTATCGTACATTTTGAAAGAACAAAGAAATAAGGAAAAAGTAAATGGCAGACGTAGTAAATAACGAAAATGTTTCTGCTCAGGACTTAAGTGAGCAGATGATTATCAGAAGGGAAAAGCTAAAGGCCCTTCAAGACGAGGGAAAGAATCCCTATGAAATTACAAAGTATGACGTAACACATACAAGCTTAAGCGCAGTTAAGCTCTTTGAGGAAAGAGAAGCTACACTTGGCGAGGGTGAGGAAATCACTGTAAGAGTTGCGGGAAGAATGATGTCACGCCGCATTATGGGTAAGGCATCCTTTGCTCACCTTCTTGACGACGAGGGCAAGGTTCAGCTTTACGTTTCCAAGAACGATCTTGGCGAGGACGATTACGCAGGCTTTAAGAAGTGGGACATCGGCGATATTATCGGCGTTGAGGGCGTTCTTTTCAGAACAAGAACAGGCGAGGTTTCCATTCACGCAAAGAGCGCTGTTCTTTTGTCCAAGTCCTTGCGTCCCTTACCGGAAAAGTATCACGGACTTACAAATCTTGAGCAAAGATACAGACAAAGATATGTTGACTTAATCGTTAACCCCGAGGTTAAGGACACCTTTGCAAGGAGATCACAGATTTTAAAGGAAATCAGAAACTATCTTGACTCCAAGGGCTTCTTAGAGGTTGATACACCAATCCTTTTGCCAATCGAAATCGGCGCATCGGCAAGATCCTTCAAGACACACCACAACACTCTCGATATGGATATGTATCTCCGTATTGAAACAGAGCTTTGCTTAAAGCGTCTTATCGTTGGCGGTATGCACAAGGTTTATGAGGTAGGAAGAATTTTCAGAAATGAGGGTATGGACCCAAAGCATAACCCCGAATTTACAACAATCGAGCTTTATCAAGCATTCACCGATTATTACGGTATGATGGACTTGGTAGAGGAGTTATACACAATGCTGGCAGAAAAGATTTGCGGCTCAACCAAGATTACATATCAAGGCAAGGAAATTGATATGGGCAACTGGGAAAGACTTACAATGGTCGAGGCTGTAAAGAAGTACGCAGGCGTTGATTATAATGACTGGGCAAGCGACGAGGAGGCCCGTGCAGTAGCAAAGACATTGCACGTTGAGGTAGCCGACGACGCAACAAAGGGCAGAGTATTGATAGAAATTTTCGATGCCTACGTAGAGGAAAAGCTGATTCAGCCAACATTCATCTACGATTACCCTGTTGAAAACAGCCCGCTTGCAAAGAGAAAGCCGGAAAATCCCGCTTTCACAGAAAGATTTGAGTACTTTATCAACGCAACCGAATACGGTAACGCCTTCAGCGAGTTAAACGACCCAATCGACCAAAAGGAACGCTTTGAAAAGCAGGTTGAAGCAAAGCTCAAGGAAGAGCCCGACTCAAAGGCACAGGTAGACTACGACTATATCGACGCCCTCGAATACGGCATGCC
>JAFTZI010000148.1 GCA_017461055.1 Clostridia bacterium
CCCACAGGACCCATTTATGGGTAGTAAATAACAAATGCAAGGCTGGCAGGCCAATTCTAGACGCACTTGTGCGTAGCCAGTAGTGTTTAGGGCTATGCCCGAAAATGAAATACCCCCCGTTTTACGGGGGGATATTTATTTGTATTACACAATTGATTTTCGTAAAGTGACTGACCGACTTGTGTTTCAACTTGACAATCAGCGGTAAGTGTGATAAAATTATAATGTAAAAATATTCTTTAAGGAGTAAAATTATGAAAAAGAAGCTATTATTAGCAGTTTCTATGATTGCTTTGCTTGTTTTCTTGCTCTCATTTTCCGTTTTGGCAGAAGAGATTAACGGTGTTTATTACACCTTAGACAAAAACGGTAAGACAGCGCAGGTTAGCCAAGACAACAAAACCGCAACAGCAGAAATTGCAGAAATCCCAAGCACAATTGAGTACGAGGGCGAAACCTACACGGTAACGTCAATTGCAAACGATGCCTTTTACGGTAACAAAACCGTTAAGGAAATCAGAATTTTAAGTGAGCACATCACAAAAATTCCAAGCAGTATGATTGCCAGCACATATGATGGAGCGCTTAAAAAAATCTATATTAATTTTTCAAACATTACATCCATTGGCTCAGCCGGTCTTAACCCATCTAATCAAACAAACGGTAACAGCCCACAGGCAAACAAATTCTATTACTATGATGCGAAAGCATTTGTTGAAAGCGGTACAGATGTTATAATTACCGACCCTGATTTTTCAAATTGCACAAGCATAGGCGCAGCGGCATTTCAAGGCGCAAACTTTGAAAAGCTTACAATTCCGGCAGCAGTATATTTGAATAACCAAATGTTCAGAATGTCAACCATCAAGGAGCTTGTAATTGAGGGTGAGGACAGAACAATAATAGAATATTATTCCTTTAACGATTGCAGTCAGCTTGAAAAGATTACTGTTAAATCAAGAAATCTTAAGCATGTTGATAACGATGCGTTTTCCAGTGACATAGCAGTCAAGGAAATACATATTGATATGTCTAAATGTGAAACTGTTGAAGGCTCGGCATTCCGTTTCGCAACCAAATACGATGCCGGCAACACCACAGTTCAGTGGTACAACCTTGAGGGTGATAAAATTGTAGACCTTTCCTCTATGAAGAATTTCTACGGAAAAGCCTTTGCAAGCTCCAATATCGGCTCTGCAAGAGTTCTTTGGCCTGATGCAATTGAAGTGTTTGAGGTGGAAACCTTAAGAAAGTGTAACATTGTAGATCAGCCCATAATTATTAATGCGGCAGAGGGCAAGGAATTTGACCTTCCTTTCTATTCGCTTCACGGAAATAATCCAAGCGTTTTCATTTGTAACGAAAGAGTTACCACAATACAGGTAAGCTTTACAAATTGTCAGGTGGTGCTTTTAGCACCGTCTGTTAAAATTACGGGTGACGGTAACTTTAAAGAAAGCTCAACAGTTTATTATAAGAGCTTTGCAGATGGCTCTAATAGCCTTGGCTGCGAAACAGTTCAAATAACAGAGGGCGCAGCGTACAACTATGGCGCTTGCGGAATTATTGCAAATGTTACAACTGCTGACAATGAACAGGTAACAGTTGGTACAGTCAGCCACACAACAAGCGATGCAATTGATAATACACTTTGCCCAATTGGTAAGGTATTGGTAACAGAATGTAAGTATTGCGACTATATAGCTTATTCTGTTGACGGTGTGCAAACTGATAAAAAGGAGCACAACTTTGACCTTGCAAGTGGCGCAAGCACAGGCTCTTTAGCTTATGAAAGCTATTTCGAAATGGGCTTTGAAACAATCGTGTGCGCTTCCTGCCAAGCTACAAAAAATAGTGACGTAGCAACAGCACAGCCACTCTTTATCTGGAAGGGCTATACCGTGTCAACCTTTGGAGATACCTTCTCTATGGCACAGGGCTTCGTGATTAACAAGGAAGCAGTGGAAAAGTATAAGGAGCTTGTTCCTGACTTTGAATTCGGATTGATTGCAGCAGGCAATAAGAGTGAAAACGGGGATGCCTTCTCCCCTGATTTAAGCGGAGATTTATGTATATCACAGGGCAAAATCGCTCACGATTATTTCGACATTAAGATAACAGGCATTTCAGACGAGCTTGCATCCAAGAAAATTGTATTCTGCGCTTATGTAAAGGCAGGCGATAAGGTATATTATCTTGATAACCAAGCAACAAGCGAAGCAGTAACAGGCATTAGCTATAAAGAAGTGCTTGCGCTTTCCGAAAATGCTTAAATAAAATAGGAGCTGTCTTGAAACGCAAGACAGCTCCTTTAACATTAAAAAGCTCTGACAGATATAAAACCGTCAGAGCTTTTTTAATATTATTTAATTAATTCCTCAGCAATTTGAATAGCATTTGTAGCAGCGCCCTTTCTTACCTGGTCGCCACAGCACCAAAGTGTAATTGCGTTGTCAAAAACAAGGTCCTTTCTGATTCTGCCAACGTAAACAATGTCCTGTCCTGAGGTTACAAGAGGCATTGGATATTCCTTCTTTTCACCGTCGTCGTAAAGCTTACAGCCCTTTGCATTTGCAACAGCCTCTCTTACCTGCTCAACAGTTAAGCTGTCCTCTGTAAGAACTGTTACAGAAATGGAGTGAGAACGAACAACAGGAACTCTTACACATGTACATGTAACGTTTAATTCAGGCAAGTGTAAAATCTTTCTGCCCTCGTTTTGCATTTTCATTTCCTCGGCAGTGAAGCCATTATCGGTAAAGCCGCCAATGTGTGGAATTACATTTTCGGCAATTTGATATTGGAATACATTGCTTACAATGTCACCACCGTTAACAAGCGCGCTCTCCTGCGCTCTTAATTCAACAGGACCCTCTGCGCCCGCACCGCTTGTAGCCTGATAGGTAGATGCCACCATACCCTTGATTTTTGAAAGCTGATTAATAGCATTAACAGCAACAAGAGTAATAATAGTAGAGCAGTTAGGGTTAGAAATAATACCCTTGTTCTTCTTAACGTCCTCTGCGTTGATTTCCGGAATTACAAGCGGAACATCATCAATCATACGGAAAGCGCTGGAGTTATCAACAAATACAGCTCCTGCCTTTACAATATGTGGAGCTAACTCCTTTGCAACTGCGTTGGAAGCAGCGCCCAAAACAATATCAAGTCCATCAAATGCACTTGCCTCTGCAAGCTTAACGGTGATTTCCTCACCCTTAAAGGTAATCTTCTTACCAACGCTTCTTGGCGAAGCCAAAAGTCTTAACTCGTTAATCGGAAAATTTCTTTCCTCTAAAATATTCATCATCTCTCTGCCAACAGCGCCTGTTGCGCCGAGAATACCTACATTGTACTTTTTCATTAATTAATCTCCTTAGTTTGCTAAATCGTATAATACCTTAATAGTTTTCTTGAAGTTTATGTCATCTACACCGATAATGATGTTGATTTCGTCAGCACCCTGCTCAATCATTCTGATATTAATATCATTATCACCAAGAGCAGTAAATATTTTTCCCGCAATACCAACATTAGCCTGAAGCTTTCTGCCAACAATAGCAATTAAGCTGATTTCGTTAGCAATGTTAATTGAATCGGGAGCTAAGGCTGTGTTAAGCGCAGAAATAATTTCGTGCATTCTATTTTCAAGATGTGTGGATGCCACAACAACAGAAAAGCTATCAATACTTGAAGGAATATGCTCAATAGGAACCTGGAAGCGCTCAAATACCTCAAGGGCGCGACGTACATATCCTATCTCGTCATTCATTCTGTTTTTTGCAATGGTAATAATTGAATAATTCTTCTTACCGGAAATACCTGTGATAAAGTGGCTCTTTTTGTCCTCCTCCTCATCAAAGCTCTCCATAATAAGAGTACCGCGCGCGTTCATATCATTTGTGTTCTTAATGTAAAGAGGAATGTTCTTTTGTCTAACAGGGAAAACGGTTTCCTCGTGTAAAACCTCAGCACCCATATAAGAAAGCTCTCTTAATTCGGCAAAGGTAACATTTTCAATAGGTCTTGGGTTTTCAACAAGACGTGGGTCAACGGTCATAATACCGCTAACGTCGGTCCAGTTTTCGTACATATCAGCATTAACAGCCGCTGCCGCAATAGCACCTGTAATATCAGAGCCGCCACGGGAGAAGGTCTTTACAGCACCGTCGGGAGTAATACCGTAAAAGCCCGGAATTACAACTCTTGACTTAGTTTCAATAATAGCTGAAAGAGCCTCATAGGACTTTTCAAAATCAACCTTACCGTTGAAATTGAAGTAAAGCCATTCTGTGCTGTCAACAAACTCATAGCCAAGATATTCAGCCATAAGCTTAGCGTTTAAATATTCGCCTCTTGAAACGATATAATCAACGCTTGTTTTCTTGTTAAGCTTTGGATAAATCTCCTCAAACTCCTTGTCAAGATCCTGCTTCAAGCCACAGTAATCATAAATAGCCTTGTATCTGCCCTTGATTTCCTCGAATAAATGGTCAAAATTAGCATTATACTTAATGTGCGCCTGGCATAGATACAAAAGGTCAGTAACCTTCATATCCTTAGAATGTCTTTTGCCCGGTGCGGAAACAATAACAATTCTTCTTGAAGAATCAGCCTCAATAATATTCTTTACCTTTTCAAAGGTTTCACCTGAGGCAAGGGATGAACCGCCAAATTTTAATACCTTCAACATAAATTACTCCTCAAATCCGGCAAAGAATGAGCCGGGGTCACTTTCTAAAATAATATTTGCAAGCTTGTGAATGCAGCTAACACTAATAGGCTTAGTGATAATATGATTATTGCCATTAATGGTTTCCTTATTTTCAATAAGCTCACCGTCAACAAAAGCAGTTGTTCTTATATAATAGCTTCTCTTTAATGCGTCGTTGTCAACAGGAATAGGATGGGGAGTAAAGCAAAGAGCCGTATCTCCGTTAACAATATCAATAATATCCTGTGCAAGCGCATTACCGGTTGGGTATTTACCTGCGCCCTGACCAAAGAAGGAAAGACGTCCAACGCTCTGCCCAAAAAGGGTGATCATATTGAAATTCTTTACAACATTTGATTCAGGTGACTTGTATGAAAGAATAGCAGGCTCTACAAAGGCAGAAACGCTATTCTCATTTTTAACACCAAAGCCAAGGTAACGTAAGGTCTTCCCAAGTCTGCCAACAATATATTCTATGTCACATTTTTGAACTGTGCGCATAGGGAAAACCGAAACATTTTCTTCCTTTATTATAGTATTAAAGGCAAGGGAGCTTGAAATAGCAGTTTTTCTTGCAGTGTCAAGACCGTCAACGTCAGCGCTGGGATTAGCCTCAGCATAGCCAAGAGCCTGCGCTTCCTTTAATACATCATCAAACTCACGTGAGTCTGTAATCATAGCATCTAAAATAAAGTTGGTAGTACCGTTCATAATGCCCATAATTTTAGAAATCTCGTCACAGCGAACACTTCTTTTTAAATTATAAAGCCAAGGAATACCGCCGCCAACGCTTGATGTGAAGCGAATGGTAACATTATTTTCAAGAGCTAAGGTGTGAAGCTCCTCATAATAGGTACAAATCAAATGCTTGTTGGAGCTTACAACGTGCTTGCCTGCCTTAAGCGCCTTTACAACAAAGGTATGCGCAGGCTCAAGTCCGCCGATTGCCTCAGCAACAACGCCGATTTCCTTATCATCTAAAATATCGTCGTAGTTAGCGGTCAAAGCATTGCCAAGCTCAGGATGGGGACGAATGTCAAGAACCTTCTTAACTTCGTAGCCATATTTAGTAAGCACCTCATAAGCGCCGGAGCCAACAACACCGTAACCGAGAATTGCAATTTTCATATATTTTTTGCCCTTCCGATAAAAAATTTCAAAAATTTTGTGTTTTTGTTTCAAAAACACTTGTTTTTCTATGAAAGATAGTGTATCATATAAAAAGTAAAAAATCAAGGGGGTTTTTAAAAAATGTTGTATTTAAGTACAAGAAATAATAAAATTGAGAAAACTGCCTCCCAAGCAGTGCTCGAGGGCTTAGCTTCGGATGGCGGACTTTATATGCCAAAAAGCTTTGAGGGAGCTAAATTTCCAATGGACAAGCTTGCAAAAATGAGCCCAAAGGAAATTTCCGCAACCGTGCTTTCCATTCTCTTTGAGGGAGATGAAATGCTAAAGGGACAGGGCAGTGAATATGATATGGCATACAGCTTAGTTTCCAAGGCATATGACGGAAAGTTTGAAAACGGGGACTACGCGCCTCTTTCCAAGGTAAATGATGCTTATGTTATGGAGCTTTATCACGGACCGACCTGCGCATTTAAGGATGTTGCCCTTCAGCTTTTGCCACAGCTTATAGGTGCTGCCAAAAAGGCAACAAATATGCAGGACGAAATAGTTATATTAACAGCTACCAGCGGTGACACAGGAAGCGCTGCCTTATTAGGCTTTTCAAATGTAGACGGAATTAAAATAATCGTGTTCTATCCAAAGAAGGGTATAAGCGCCGTACAGGAAAGACAAATGGTAAGCGTAGACGGCAAAAACACCTGCGTTTGCGCAGTTGTAGGTAACTTTGACGATGCGCAAAGCGGAGTTAAGAGTATTTTCGCTAATCTTGAGCTTCCAAAGGGCGTTCAGCTATCAAGCGCTAACTCTATAAATATAGGTAGACTTGTTCCACAGGTTGCATATTACTTTAAGGCATACGGAGAGCTTCTTAATAATAATGAAATAAAAATGGGCGACCTTGTTAACTTTGTTGTTCCAACAGGTAACTTTGGAGATATTTTAGCAGGCTACTTTGCTAAAAAGCTTGGCTTGCCTGTGGGTAAGCTTGTTTGCGCATCTAACACAAACAAGGTTTTAACCGATTTCTTCGAGAGCGGAGTATATAATAAGAACAGAAGCTTCTATATTACAAAATCTCCGTCTATGGATATTCTTATCTCCTCAAACCTTGAAAGACTTTTGTATCTCACCTGTGGGGATTCTAAGTGTGCTGAATATATGGCGCAGCTTAAGGAAAACGGTGAATATAAGCTTGCAAAGGAAGAGCTTGACAAGATAAGAAGTGAATTTGATGCAGGCTTCTGCGACGATTTGGAAACCATTGCTACAATTGAAAAGGTATATAATGAGTATGACTATTTAATGGACACTCATACAGCAGTTGCTTGGAATGTTTATGAAAAATGGGTAGAGGAAACAGGAAATAAGGACAAAACCGTTGTTCTGTCCACAGCCTCACCGTACAAATTCTCAAACAGCGTTATGAAAGCGCTTGGCAAGAGCTATAACGGTGAATTTGACGCATTAAAGAAGCTGAATGAATACACAGGCGCAAAGGTTCCTGTAAGCCTTGAAGACATTGAAAATAAGGCAGTATTCCATAATGTAACCGTTGAAAAGGATGATATGCTTGAATTTGTATCATCAATGGTAAATAAAAAGGCTTGGCACGAATAAAATGAACAAAATTAAGGTACGTGTACCTGCAACAAGCGCAAATTTAGGCTCAGGCTTTGACTGCTGCGGCATAGCCCTTGAGCTATACAATGTTTTTGAATATGAAAAAATTCCAAAGGGTGTTATAATTATCGGCTGTGAGGACGAATATGCAAACGAAAACAATCTTGCCTACGTTGCCTACAAAGCAGTATGTGATAAAATAGGGGTAAACCCAAGTGTTAAAATAACAATTTTAGACACAGGGGTCCCCGTTTCAAGAGGACTTGGCTCATCTGCCACACTTATTTGCTCAGGCGCATACGCGGCAAATAAGCTGCACGGATGCCCGCTTTCCAAGGAAGAGGTCTTTGAAATTTGTACCGAGCTTGAGGGACATCCCGACAATGTAGCGCCTGCTCTTTTCGGTGCATTCTGTACATCTGTTACCGATATGCACAACAATCCATATACCGTACGCACCCACGTTTCCAAAAGAATACATTTTACAGTATTAATTCCCGACTTTGAGGTAAAAACTCAAGATGCAAGAGCTGCTTTGCCGCAAATGGTAAAAAGAGAGGATGCTGTATATAATATGTCCCGTGTTGCCCTTTTGGCAAGCGCCTTTAAAAGCGGAGATCCCGAGCTTTTAAGAATTGTTACTAAGGACAGGCTTCACCAAAGGTACAGAAAACCGCTTTTTAAAAATATCGAGGATGTGGAAAACGCTGCCTATGAGTGCGGTGCAATTTCCTTTATGATAAGCGGAGCAGGCTCAACCTGCCTTTGCCTGTCAACAAAAAGCATAGAAAATAAGCTAAACGAAAAAATCAAAAATATGCCTAATGGCTGGGTAGCCAAAGAACTTAAAATTTCCAAATACGGAACAAAAGAGGTAGAGTAATGTTAAGTAAGTATTTGCTTGTTGACAAATCAATTTTACCAGCATATTATGAAAAGGTTTTAGAGGCAAAAGCATTACTGTCAAGCGGAAATGTCAAGGATGTTTCCGAGGCAGTAAAAATAGTTGGAATTTCAAGGAGTACATACTATAAATACAAGGACTATGTTTTCCCCATAAGCTCCGACACAGGCACAAGAAAGGCAGTAGTTTCTATGAGCCTTTCTCACAAGGCAGGACTTTTAGGCGAGGTTTTGGGCGAATTATCCACACAGGGTGCCAATATTTTAACAATAAACCAAAATCCACCAATCAATTCACGCGCCCACGTGGTAATATCTATGGATATATCTAACGTAGTCGGCGACTCCGAATTGCTCATTAAAAGCCTAAGCCAAATTTCAGGCGTTTCAAGCGTAAAGCTAATAGCAATTGAATAAGGCTGGCTCATTAAAAATCCATCATTATCAAGTAAAGCAAATATTATACAAAAACGGAGTTTCGAAAGAAATTCCGTTTTTGCGTTCTTGATGAGCCAGCTTTACTACACTAAGGCTTGACAGATTAGGAGGGGAATTTTCGGTTTCCGTAAGGCTACGTGTACATAGCGTACATCGAGAGGGGAAAAACGGAAATAAAAACCAAAAAATTACAATTAAAAGAGGAAAAGCAAGGCTTTTCGGCATTGAGAAAGTAGCAAACATAAAAATACAGGTGTACTAACCGTTGTCAGTACACCTATATATTTTATTCATTTTTTGGTTTTGGTGCAGGGGTTCCCCGAAACGAAGTATGAGTTTTTGGGGTTCACGTACTCCCCTAAGGTGTCAGCCTTTTTTATTTATTCTGAACGTAAAGCAATTACAGGGTCCTTCTTTGCAGCAATGCGGGATGGGAATATTCCTGCTATAAGTGTAAGTGCCATGCTTATTACAACAAGCGCAACAGCAGCTATAAATGGCAGAGTTGCCTTAAGTGTTGCAAGACCTGTCAAAGCACCCAAAATAATGTTGATAATTACTATAAATATAAGTGAAATTAAAATACCTATAACACCGGCGGCAAAGCCTACAATAAGGGTTTCTGCGTTGAACACGCGGGAAATGTCCTTCTTTGAAGCACCGATAGCACGCAAAATACCGATTTCCTTTGTTCTTTCAAGAACTGAAATATAGGTAATAATTCCAATCATAATAGACGATACCACCAAGGAAATTGCAACAAATGCAATAAGCACATAGGAAATAGCATCAACGATAGTTGTAACAGACTGCATAAGAGCCGCCACAGCATCGCTATAGCTTATTTTGTTTTCCTTTGATTGGTCGTTGTTATATTCTTCAATAGATGCTTTAATCGCTTCCTTAGCATCAAAATCCTTAGGGTAAATAAGGATAGAGGTTGGCTTGTCAAAGTCAACATAGCCAAGCTTAATAAGAGTATTAAGATGTGCTTGCTCAGGTGTGTAGCTGCTGTTTTCGGAAAGCATAGTGTTAATAATCTTAATAAAGTTATTGCCTGTCGGGTCAGCGCCTATTGAGCCTGTAATCGTTCCGTTCTCGTCAACAATAGGGTAACCGGTTAAGGAAAGATTATAAAGGGTCAGAGCAAAGCTCTTAATCTGTGGATCAGTAACTGAATTGATAGCTGGCAAAATAACCGCTTCAATATCTTCAATTGAGTATCCACCGTACGGTGCAACTCCACCCTCAAATTCAAAGGTGAGCAGAGCCTTAGCATTGGGGTCATCAACAACAGCCTTCTTAATAGCCTGCAAAAGCTGAGCATCTGTCATATCAAGATATGCTGCCATATTTCCCATTTGAGCTGAATTTGTTTCGATAAACTTGTGAATGTAGCTGCAATCGGGAGCAAAGCCGCTAAAGGGAAGACCTGTCAAAAGGTCAACACTTGTGTTTTCCTTTTGAAGCTCAATTAGCTCATTGTCGTTTGATAGCTCAATAACCTTAGTCATAAGAGCAGAGGTGTAACCGATTGAGCCGATTACATTCGATGCTTCCTTAGGTGTTACAATACCTACAACCTTTAAGGTTATCGCATCATCTGTATCAAGATAATTCTTGATTTCATCAACCGAGCGTTCAACAATTTTTCCATTTTCCACCTTATACTTTTGTGAGTCGGGAAGAACCTTAAACTCATAACCGCAAATTTCCTCAAAGGTATATTGCATATGAGGAATTGTATAGTCGTCGCTTGTGTCCTTGTTAAGTCTTGTTTGAATGTACTTTTCAAGGTCGGCAGTGTCGCGTATGCCCAAGGTGTATAGAATAAAGTCGGAAACCTGTTGATTTTTGTCAACAATGAGAATAACCTCATTTTCATTTTGCGGAAATTCACCGTACAGCTTGTCGTATTGGCTTTGAATATATTCCATGTCCCCTACAAGCTCGGAAAATGCTCCGCCGCCCATTTTGAACGAACCGTTTTCGCTAACTCCCATCATATCCCCAAGACCGATGGTGATTAAAAGATCGGTTATGCCATCAAGGGTTTTCCTGTATCTTTCAATACCGCCCATAATCTTGTAGGTGTTAAGATTAGCAGAATAGATATATTTTACATCCGTTGTATTTGCCTTAAAATCTGCATCACTTTCAATGAACTTCTTAAAGGCTGTCAGGTTGTTTGTCGTAAAGCCCGTTGTAATGGAGTTCATTACATTAGCCATAACATCGTTTGAATAAATCGTTTCGGGATCGGGATTTTCAACGCCGTTATTCTGCATAAGAGTGGTTAAAAGGCTCATAGTATCAACAGTGTTTTCGTTAATCTCTATGGGATAAGAGGACATTGTGCTTTCCTCAACGCTTGTAATGTAAGCGTTAACACCTGCGGAAACCGCCAGAATAAGCGCAATACCGATAATACCGATGCTTCCTGCAAATGAGGTTAAAAAGGTTCTGCCCTTCTTTGTCATCAGGTTATTTAAGGAAAGAGAAAGCGCAGTTTTAAAGGACATAGATGTCCTTTTTCTCTCAAGCCTTTCAGCCCTTCTTTTTGCTCTTTCAGCCTTTTTATCAAGCACCGTAGCCACAGGAGCAAGCTCCTCGTCATTTTCTTCTTCCTCGCTTGATACATACGGATTTGAATCACTAATAATATTTCCGTCAAGCAAATTAATAATTCTTGTTGAATATTCCTTGGCAAGCTCAGGGTTGTGAGTTACCATAATAATGAGCTTATCGTTGGAAATGGCCTTAAGCAGCTCCATAATTTGAACACTTGTTTCACTATCAAGCGCACCCGTTGGCTCGTCAGCCAATAAAATATCGGGGTCGTTTACAAGAGCTCTTGCTATTGCTACCCTTTGCATCTGACCGCCTGAGAGCTGATTAGGCTTTTTCTTAATTTGCTCACCTAAGCCAACAGTGTTTAAGGCTTCAATAGCTCTTCTTCGTCTTTCTTCCTTTGAAACACCTGAAAGAGTAAGAGCAAGCTCAACATTGGCAAGTACGCTTTGGTGAGGAATAAGGTTGTAGCTTTGGAAAATAAAGCCAACAGAGTGGTTTCTGTATGTGTCCCAATCTCTGTCATTAAATTCCTTTGTAGATTTTCCGTTTATTATAAGGTCGCCGCTTGTATATTGGTCAAGACCGCCGATGATATTTAATAGTGTAGTTTTTCCGCATCCACTCTGTCCGAGAATGGAAACAAACTCACTCTTGCGGAATTCAAGAGTAACACCCTTTAAGGCGTTTACTGTCGTGTCCCCGGTGACATAATCCTTTTTTATGTCAGTTAACTTTAGCATTCCTTTAGTCCTTTCGTTTAATATACATATTATTATATATTTGTAGACTGTCAATGTCAATAAAATGGAGTAAATTTTCACAAAAGTCACAAAATATTCACTAACTAAGATCTGTTTACCTTGATATTTTAACATTAATATGTTAATATAGAAATGTAAGAAAATGCGAGGTATATTATATGAACGAAAGAGTAAAATGGTTTAAGGAGGCGGGCTACGGCATATTTTGCCACTGGACAACCCACTCTGTTCCGAAAAACGGAGAAAAAAAGCCACACGCACAAGCAATACTTGATTTTGATGTGGACACATTTACAAAGCAAATTATAGACACAGGGGCAAGATTTTTGTTCTTTACCATAACTCACGCAGATATGTTCTTGCCCTTTCCCTTAAAGGAAATGGATGAAATAATTCCAAATCATACATCAGAGCGTGACTTGGTGCTTGAGCTTTACGAAAGGCTCTCAAAGCACGGAATAAAGCTTATGGTGTATTTTAACGGCGAAGGCTCAACCGATCCTGAGTGGGAAAAAGCCACAGGCTTTAAAACAGACCCACGCACCCACGCAGAATATTGCTATAAAATCACAGAAGCAATTTCCAAAAAATACGGCGATAAAATTTGCGGCTGGTGGATTGACTGCTGCTATGAGCCGGGAATTTGCGGTGGCAGAGGGCTAAGATACGATTACCAAAGATATGCAAATGCACTGCGCGCAGGCAATCCCGATTCTATTGTTGCCTTTAACTTCAGAGGTACTGAAAATTGGGGTAGCGAATGGGGACGTGGAATTGCCGATTTCCAAGCGGGAGAAGAAAATAGCCTTGAGTTTTACCCGAACGGCGCAATTTCGGGAGAGGGCGGACTTCAATGGTTCGGACTTTGCTGGATGGATGACTTTTGGGTGCATGAAAAGGCAGGAGAGCCTAAGCCCGTTCATTCAAATAGCGAGGCGCTTGACTACATAAGTAAGGTAAAGGAAAACGGTGGCGTATTTGCCTATAACGTTTCTCCATATCAGGAGGGACACATTTCCGATAAAACAATGGAGCAATTAATTTGGTTAAAGGAGCAGGGAGTGTAAAATGAAAAAACTATTATCATTTCTTATTGTAATTTCCATAATGCTTTCATTAATCGGCTGTGTCAACACAAATGAGCCTTCAAGCAATCCTGTTACATCATCAAGTAACGAGGAAAACAATACAACCGATGATGAAAGCAATGGCACAAACGGAAGCACAAGCAGTAGTACAAACAACAGTACATTAGACAGTACCACCAATAGC
>JAFTZI010000149.1 GCA_017461055.1 Clostridia bacterium
AACTGTGTTTTCAGCATTGTAAAACGCACTGTCACCAATTGAGCCGACATTTGTGGCAGTTATTTTCATATCAACCGGTCCGTCTGTGTTTCTGAACATATAACCGCCGATACAAATTCCGTGCAGAGTCACGCTTTCAAGATTTTTAAGCCCGTCAAAGCCGTTATTTCCGCAGGTTGCCGGTGTGTCAAGAGTATTTGTGATTTTAGCAGTTGCAAGATTTGCACAGCCAAAGAACAATGAACCGCCAACAGAGGTGATTGGTCCGGAAATATCAACATTTATTAAATTGGTAAAGTTTTTAAATGGCATTGTGCCAAGCTTTGCAACATTTGTAGCAACAACTGTTAAGCCGGTTGATGTACAGGTGTTTGCGCTTAACTCAAATTCATAGTCCCCCAATGAGATACCGTTTAAGGTTGCGCTTTTAAGGCTTACACAGTATGCAAATGCTTTTCCGCCGGTGCTGATTGTGTCACCGGTATTATTGATATTTATTGTTTCAAGCTGTGCGCAACCGCTAAATGCTGAGCCGCTTATCTTGGTGATAGGTGCTTTTATTACAATCTCTTTGATTTTTGTTTTGCTAAACGCACCGCTACCGATAGAGGTCAGATAGTCGTACTCAGTTGCAAAGAATTCAAGGCTTAAATTGGCTGAAGTGTTTGTATCTGCAAAATAATCGGGAATTGTTGTAACACCGACAACCGTGCCGTCCTCATTCTTTTCTTGGCAAATGAACACCTTTTTGATAACTTCATTATTTCTTAAAAACTTTGAAGGCAGTGATGTAACCGTTGAAGGTATAACAAGCTCCGTTAAGCAGGACAATGTATCATCCGAAATAACTCCGCTAAAGCTTGTTGTTCCGTACGGAACTTCAATAGCGGCAAGGCTTGCAACGGTAAGTGCTTCTGTTTCGCCAAGCTTTTCGGAAACCCAGCTGAAATCAAAGTTAGAGCCACCGACATTGAATTGATTGTTAGAGCTTGCCTTGAATATGTAATATACAGGCACGCGAACGTATGCTCCGTCCGCCTTTTTAAGCACTGCGGTCGCTTCTGTGTCTGCAACATTTGCAAACTCGGGCGCTAACACAGTTACACCATCTGTGTCATAAAACCTGGTAACCTCGTCTGTGTAGTCACTATCAAACATATCAGCAGCACTTATGCTGATTGCAAGCAGGCACACAAAAAGAGCCACCATTGTTAGTGTGAAAAGAATTCTCTTTTTCATTATCCTTCTCCTTGTATATTAAATTTTATATTTTAATTATATCACCACTTTTGGAACAAATCAACAGTTTTTTTGTTATCTACATAAACAGTGAAGCTATATGCCGGGCTAAATGTTATTGCAATATTTACGGTTATGTGTTAAAATTACAGTGCGCTTGGCATAATGGAGGAGGTTTTTATGGTCATTAACGATTGGAAAATGGATTTTGATAAATATACAGGACTTGCCTGCACCGTTCCCTGTGATATGTACAGCGTTTTGTATGAGCATGGGTACATAGACGACCCTTATTATGGGACTAATGAGGACAAGCTTACAGCTCTTTCAAGAAAGGACTCCGTCTTTTACAGCGAGCTTTCCTTAAATAAGGAAGAGCTGAAATGTGAGAAAATAGACCTTACATTTTACGGAATTGATACGATTTGCGACATATATTTTAACGGAGCTCTTCTTGACAGTGTAAAGAATATGCACCGTATGTATGAGTATGACGTTAAGTCCTTGGCAAAGGAAAAAAACGAAATAAAGCTCTACATAAAAGCGCCTATTCCGTATTTTGAAAAAGAGGAAGCAAATCACCACTTATATATGAATGACAGCGACACTCTGCCCGGCGCGGCTCACTTAAGAAAGGCGTTTTATATGTCAGGCTGGGACTGGGCTCCCAAGCTTCCCAATATGGGTATTTTCCGTCCTGTGACTGTTCGTTGCTATAACACGGATAAGTTAGAGGACGTGTCGATAATTCAGCATCACGAGGATGGTTTTGTAAGGCTTGAGCTTTCGGCAAATACTAAGCACAACTCACAAAATGTAAAAATAGAATGTACCGTTGACGGACAAGTCATTACCCTTGAAAGCGGTAAGGGTGAAGCAATCATTAAAAATCCAAGACTGTGGTGGCCAAACGGCTATGGCAAGCAGGAATTATACCGCGTTGAATTTTTAATGTATGAAAACGGCGCTTTAATTGACAAAGCAGAAAAGGACATTGGCTTGCGTACATTATGCTTAAGCCAAGAAAATGATGAATACGGTCAAGAGTTTTGCTTCAAGGTAAACGGAGTTAAAATTTTTGCAATGGGTGCTAACTATGTACCTATTGACAGCCTTTTATCACGCTTTACAAATGAACGCCTTGAGCAGTTAATCAAGGACTGCATATTTGCTAACTTTAACTGTGTAAGAGTATGGGGCGGCGCATTTTATCCCGATGATTATTTTTACGAGCTATGCGACAAGCACGGTCTTATTGTGTGGCAGGACTTTATGGTTGCCTGCGCAAATATTTGGTTAACCGATGAAATGGAAAAGGAATTTGAGGCTGAGGCTACCTACAATATCAAAAGAATCAGGCACCACGCCTGTCTTGGCTTACTGTGCGGTAACAATGAAATGGAGGAAGCAATTTGCTTTTGGCAGGTTGCTAACGGAAATGACCCTCTTGTGCGCAGCGATTATTTAAGGCTTTACGAGGAACTTTTACCTAAGCTTTGTAAGGAGCGCGCGCCATACATTTCGTACACTCCCTCCAGCCCAACCTCTGGAGGAGGCTTTAACAGCCCACAGGATTACACCCGAGGGGATGTTCATTTTTGGAATGTGTGGAACGGAAATTGCGAGCTTGACGAATACAGAAAGCACAAATTCCGTTTTTGCTCCGAGTATGGCTTTGAAAGCTTACCGTCTATGAAAACAGTAAATGCCTTTTGTCCGCGTGAGGAGCAAAATTTGCTATCCTATACTATGGAAAGCCACCAAAAGCATTGGCACGGTAATGTCAAGCTGATAAAGTATATGGCGGAAAGATATTTAATGCCAAAGGATTTGGAAACAACCGTTTACGCTTCACAGCTTAATCAGGCTGCTGCCATTCAGTACGGCGTTGAGCATTTCAGAAGATGCCGCGGCTACACAATGGGCTCAATTTATTGGCAATTAAACGACCCCTGGCCCGTTGCATCTTGGTCAAGCGTTGATTATTTCGGAAGATATAAGGCATTACACTATTTTGCCAAAAAATTCTATCAGAGCGTATCCCTTGGCTTGTTTAACGAGGAAGATAAAATCACTGTAAACGTATCAAACGAAACAATGTCACAGTTTAACGGTTACATAGTAGCGGGAGTTATGAAAAACGATTTTACGCCTGTTTCTATGCATACAAGGAACGTAAATGTTGAGGCTCTTTCTTCAAAAGATATCAAAGCCCTTTCAAACGAGGACTTTGACGGTTATAACGATGCTTTCTTTTATGCGGAGCTATACGACACAGAAAACAACCTTATAGCAAGAAATATTGAGCTTGGCAAAAAGCCAAAGCATTTTAAATTCCTAAAGCCGAGCATTAAAATTGATGCCCAAGCCTGTGACGAGGGTGTTTACCTTTCATTTACGTCAGACGTTTTGGCTAAAAACGTGTTTGTCAGCTTTAAAAATCACGATGTTTTCTTAAGCGACAATTTCTTTGATTTGTCAAGCAAGGAGCCATATACAATTCTTGCAAAAACCGACCTGTCAGCCAAGGAGCTGATGAACAGCATTTCCCTAATTTCCGTTTACGATATACCCTTAAGATAAGGTCGTAAATCAAATGTATTATCATATTTACATATTATCATATGTTTGTAAACCCTTGATTATATTGATTTTTTAACTATTATTCCATCTAAAGAGGTGATTATTATGAAAATTATGTCCTTTAACACTCAGCACTGCCTAAACTTCTTAGAGCAGAAGATTGACTATGAATGTATGGCAAATGCTATTTTGAAATGCGAGGC
>JAFTZI010000150.1 GCA_017461055.1 Clostridia bacterium
GTTATTTCAAAGCTAAAAAAGAAGATTGCAAATAAGCTTGGCATTGACGAAATGAAGCTTTACGATGACAGCACCTACTTTGAAATTGACCCTGTGCCTATTCTTGACGCGGCAGGAATTTTAGAGGCAGGCAAGGAAATGTATCACGAAATGAGCCGTGAGACCTGCGAGTTTATTGATATGATGTTCGAGTCCGATGCCTTTGACGTTATGCCACGCGAGGGCAAGTGGACAGGCGGCTATATGACCTTCTTCCCCGATTACCGTCAGCCCTTTATATTCGCTAACTTTAACGGTACTACTGCCGACGTTGATGTTATTACTCACGAGGCAGGACACGCATTTGCTTACTTTGTAGGACGAAATGAAATGACTCCCGAGCTTTCCTTAGGCGGAATGGAAACTGCCGAAAGCCACTCTATGAGTATGGAGTTTTTTGCTTGGAAATATATTGACAAATTCTTTGGCGAAAGCGCTGACAAGTATAAATATAAGCATCTTTTCTCAGCTCTTTCATTTATTCCTTACGGCGTTATAGTTGACTATTTCCAAGAGGTAGTTTACGAAAATCCCGAAATGACTCCTGCTGAAAGAAACAAGCTTTGGCTGGAGCTTGAGGGTAAATTCCGTCCTTATATGAACACACAGGGTATAGAATATCTTGAGCAGGGTACAAGATGGCAATATCAGAACCACATTTTCCAAAGTCCGTTCTACTATATTGATTATTGCTTGGCGCAAATTGTTGCGTTTGAGTTTTTACAGCTAAGCCTTAAGGACTATGACGGTGCATTGCGTACCTATATAGACCACGCAAGGCGAACAGGCAACTACACCTTCACAAGGCTCATTGAAATGGCAGGCTTAAAATCTCCGTTTGAAAAGGGCGCGCTTTCAGAGGTTGCCGAGCTTTGCCAAAAGCTCCTTGAAGAATTGGCGTAACACGCTTGGAGGAAATTTATGCTATCATTAGTTGTTCCCTGCTATAACGAGGAGGGAAATGTTCACGCCTTTTATAACGAGGTATGCTCTGCCTTTGAGGGACGAGTTGACAAATACGAATTTGTTTTTGTAAACGACGGAAGCAGTGACAAAACCTATCAAAGATTAAAGGAAATACACGCACTCAGCCCACAGAATGTACAGGTTTTGTGCTTTAGCCGTAACTTTGGCAAGGAAAGCGCCATTTATGCAGGACTTTCCCATGCTAAAGGTGACCTTGTTTGCTTAATCGATGCCGATTTACAGCAACGCCCACAGGTTGTACTTGAAATGCTTGACGTTTTAAATGCTAATCCCGAGCTTGACTGTGTTACCGCATATCAGAAAAAGCGCAAGGAAAATAAATTAATGTCTGCTATTAAGTCGGGCTTTTACAAGTTCATAAATAAAATATCCGATGTACGCTTTGTAAATGGCGCATCCGACTTTCGCTTAATGAAAAGGAATATGGTTAATGCCATATTGCAAATGACAGAGTTTCATCGCTTTTCCAAGGGAATTTTCAGCTATGTTGGCTTTAATACGGAATATATTCCCTACGAGGCTGCCAAAAGGGAAAGCGGACAGAGCAAGTGGGGTACTAAAAAGCTTATAAAATATGCTCTTGAGGGTATATTTGCCTTTTCGACCTCACCCTTGAAAATGTCTACCTACGTTGGCTTTACAAGCTCTCTTTTATCCATTGCATACCTTATATTTGTAATTATTCAAAAGCTTGCCTTCGGCATTGACGTGCCCGGCTATGCCACAATAGTTGTTCTTGTACTGTTAATTGGCGGTATTCAGCTATTCTGCTTAGGTGTTTTAGGCGAATACATTGCCAAAATGTACGTACAGGCAAAAAACCGTCCTGTATATATTTTAAAGGACAAGCTTGAGGCAGAGGAAAATAATAATGAACAAAATTAAGGCACTTTATCAAAAGCACAAGGAAATTATACTTTATATAATATTCGGTGCTTTAACCACCCTTGTTAATTTTGTTGTCTATTTGCTTTTTGACCTTATTTTAGATAAGGATTTATACTTAGTTACCAATCTGATTGCTTGGGTAATAGCGGCGCTTTTTGCCTATGTTGTAAACAAGCTTTTCGTTTTCTCGGTTAAGTCCTTTGATATAAAAACTGTCCTACGGGAGCTTTTGGAGTTTTTTGGCGCAAGGGTATTAAGCTTTTTAATTGAGGAAGCGGGAATGGTGCTTTTCATTGAAGCGCTTGGCTTTAAGAATATTGCCATTGACCTTTCCTTCTTTACCGTAACAGGCGACTTAATTGCCAAGGTGATTTTGGCGGTAATTGTTATTATTTTAAATTACTTTTTCAGCAAGTTTATTATTTTTAAAAAGAAAAGCTGACATAAAAATCAAAAGAAGAGCTTTGCAAAAAAAGCTCTTCTTTTGATTTTATTAAATTTTCACAACACCGAAAACATCAAGAATTGAGGAAACAAGAATGATAACTAAGCACACGGGGGCGACGTATTTTATCATTACGTTAAAGAGCCCTTTCATTTTGAATTTTCCGTTTAGCTCTATTTCCTCTATTAAATAGCTTGGCTTGGCAAAGTAGCCGATAAAAATACAGAATAACAGTGCGGCAACGGGCATTAGCACGCTGTTGCTAATGAAGTCAAAGAAATCAAGAAGCTGTAAGCCGAGAATTTTAAAGCCGCCCCATACTCCGTAGCCAAGAGATGATGGCAAGCCTATGAGAATACAGCCTGCAAGAACTATTAAGCACAAAATTTTTCTGTTGATTTTTAATTTATCTGCCAAAATGGAAACAACGGTTTCCATTAAGGAAACTGACGAGGTAAGGGCTGCAAACAGCACAAGTATAAAGAAAAGCGCGCCTATTATTTGCCCACCTGCCATAGTGTCAAACACCTTGGGCAAGGTAACAAACATAAGTCCCGGGCCCTTGCCAAGAGCACTCTCGTCCCCACCGGAAAAGGCAAAAACTGCGGGAATAATCATAAGTCCTGCAAAAAATGCAATTCCTGTGTCAAAAAGCTCAATGCTGTGAACAGACCTTTCAAGGCTTACGTCCTTTTTCATATAAGAGCCATAGGTAATCATAATGCCCATTGCCAAGGACATTGAATAGAAAAGCTGACCCATAGCGGCAACAACCGTCATAAAGGAAAGCTTTGAAAAATCGGGCTTTACATAGTATATAACGCCCTGCCAAGCCCCGTCTATGAACATAACATAAACAGCTATGAAGATTGACAAAACGACAAGAATGGGCATCATAACCTTCGATACCCTTTCAATTCCCTTTTCAACCCCGAGTATAACAACAAGGGCAGTCAGAGAAATAAAGAGGACAAACCAAAAAATAGGCTCGCCTGTTTTGGAAATAAAGCTCTCAAAATAACCGTCCACCGAGGCTGAATGTCCGTCGCCTGCAACAAAAGCAAACAGGTATTTGCTTACCCAGCCGCCGATAACCGAATAGTACGGCAGAATTATCATAGGTATTATGGACACAATCCAGCCAACAAAGGCGAATTTCTTATTGACCTTTTTAAACGCGCCGATTGCGCTGAGTCCTGTTTTACGACCCAATGCAATTTCGCCCACCATTAAGGCAAAGCCGAAGGTAAGCGACAAAATTATATAAGTTAAAAGAAAAATCCCCCCACCGTATTTTGCCGCAAGGTAAGGAAATCTCCAAATATTACCAAGTCCGACTGCGCTTCCTGCCGCTGCCAGCACAAAGCCCAGCTTTCCTGTAAAGCTACTTCTCTTTTCCATAAATGCTCCTCAAGTCACAGATACCTATATTATGCCACAAAAATCAAAGAATATCAACAACAAATTTCTGTTTTTTGCGAACATTGTATACTTACACAAAGGACGGGCTGAAATTTTTTAAATTTTTTCAAAAAAAGTATGTTTAACCCACTTGCACTGTAAAGGATTTTGTGTTATACTTTTTTTATCAAAATTCTACAATTATTCTCAGGGGGATTTTATATGGCTAATAAGAAAAATGATGTTGTACGTCCGGAAGATATGCCACGTATCACTACTATGGAGCTTGCTAAAAAGTTTATTGACGAGCAGGTTGAAAAAATTCGCAATCAGGTGGGAGATAAAAAGGTTCTCTTGGCTCTTTCAGGCGGTGTTGACTCCTCCGTTTTAGCTGCGCTTCTTATTAAGGCTGTTGGTAAGCAGCTTTACTGTGTTCACGTTAATCACGGTTTAATGCGTAAAAACGAGAGCGAGGGCGTTGTTGAGGTATTCCAAAAGGAGCTTGATGCTAACCTTATCTATATTGACGCAACCGACCGTTTCTTAGGCAAGCTAAAGAATGTTGCAGGCCCTGAGGAAAAGCGCTCCATTATCGGTAAGGAGTTTATCGAGGTTTTTGCTGAAGAGGCAAGAAAGCTTAAGGGTGTTAAATATTTGGCTCAGGGTACTATTTACCCCGATATTATCGAAAGCAAAAAGGGACACAAGGCGCACCACAACGTTGGCGGGCTTCCAAAGGATTTGAAGTTCAAGCTCGTTGAGCCACTTGAGCTTCTTTATAAGGACGAGGTAAGAGTTGTTGGTATTGCTCTTGGCTTGCCCGAAAGCATGGTTTACCGTCAGCCATTCCCGGGTCCCGGTCTTGGCGTAAGATGCACAGGTGCTATTACAAGAGATAGACTTGAGGCTGTAAGAGAAAGCGACGCTATTCTTCGTGAAGAGGTTGAAAAGGCAGGCTATACCGACAAAATTTGGCAGTTCTTTACTGTAATTCCAAATATGTGCTCCGTTGGTGTTAAGAACGACCACAGAGTTTACGACTGGTGCGTAATCATTCGTGCGGTTAACTCCGTTGACGCTATGACTGCAACCGTTCCTGAGCTTCCTTGGGAGCTTCTCAAAACCGTAACCGACAGAATTTTAAAAGAGGTAGACGGTGTTTGCCGTGTCGCATACGACCTTTCTCCAAAGCCTATTTCTACCATTGAGTGGGAATGATTGAACTGTTTCAGAACACACACAAATGTTCTTAGAGAACAATTTTGCGTATTCTTACGAAAAATGAAAATATAGCCTTGTAGATACATTTTTACAAGGCTTTTTTAACATCAAAAGGAGGCTTAAATAAATTTGCAAATTTTTTTGTTTATTCCTATTTTGTGTGATATAATTTAACAAAGACAAGCTTCAATCACGTTATAAATTTAAAGAAGTAGGTAATA
>JAFTZI010000151.1 GCA_017461055.1 Clostridia bacterium
TCTTTGGTGGCTTAATGCAGCCGAAGTGAATGTTAAAGCCGTGTGCGAACATAAGGGTTTTGCCCTCTGTAAGATTTGGCTCGATGCTTTCCTTGTAAAGCTTTGCCTGCTTTTCGTCGTTGATAAGAATCATAATCATATCAGCGTTCTTTGCAGCCTCGGCAGCTACCATAACCTTAAGTCCTGCCTTTTCTGCCTTTGCCCAGCTCTTGGAGCCCTCGTAAAGACCTACGATAACGTTAACACCGGAGTCCTTGAGGTTGAGCGCGTGTGCGTGTCCCTGTGAGCCGTAGCCTATGATTGCAACGGTCTTGCCGTTTAGTTTGTTAAGATCACAGTCCTGTTGATAGTAAATGTTTGCCATTGTTTTATTCTCCTTAAAATATAAAAATTACTTGGTTTTGTGTACACCTGTTTTGGTGTTCTTAGAAAGCAATGTTCCGCTTCCTCTTTCAAGAGCAACGATACCTGTACGGCACATTTCAATAATTTCGTAAGGCTTCATATACTCAATAAAAGCATTGATTTTGCTTGGCTCTCCTGTGATTTCGATACACATTTCGCTGGCGGTAAAGTCGATTACCTTTGCCCTGTATACCTCAACCGCAGAAAGAACGTCTGCCCTTGTTTGTGAGTTGTTTTTTACCTTGATGAGTGCAAGCTCACGCTTAACGCTCATAGTATTTTCGATAACCTCAACCTTTTTAACGTTGATAAGCTTGCGGAGCTGATTAATAAGCTGCTCCTTTGCATAGCCCTCACCACTTAAGCAAATTGTAATTCTTGAATACTCAGGGCATTCAGTTTCGCCAACTGTAAGTGCGTCAATGTTGAAGCCACGACGGGTAAACATACTTGTTACTCTTGTAAGTACGCCGAATTTGTTGTCAACGTATACGGCAATTACAAACTTGTTACTCATTGTTCTCTCCTCCTACGTCTGTGATAATGTCGTCAATTGAGCCACCCGGAGGAAGCATTGGAAGTACAAATTCATCCTTGTCAACATAAGTATCAATTACAACAGGTCCGCCTACTGTAAGCGCCTTTTTGAAGGCAGATTCAAACTCGTCAATATTGGTTGCACGCATACCTGTCGCACCGAACGCCTCTGCAAGCTTTACAAAGTCTGTCTTTCTGTCAAGAACAGTTTGTGAAAACCTCTTTTGGAAGAATAGATTTTGCCATTGTCTTACCATACCCAAAACGCCGTTGTTCATAAGAACAATTATTACGGGTATGTTGTAGCTAACGGCTGTTGCAAGCTCATTCAGGTTCATACCAAAGCTACCGTCGCCTGTAATGAGTATTGTTGGGTCGCCTGTGGCAACCATAGCGCCCATTGCGGCACCTAAGCCAAAGCCCATTGTGCCAAGGCCGCCGCTGGAAACAAAGCGCCTTGTTGTGTCAAATTTTGCATATTGTGCAGCCCACATTTGGTGCTGACCAACGTCTGTTGTGATAATTGTTCTTGGAAGCTTATTTGCGTTGATAACATCAAAAATCATCTTTGGAGTCATTCTGTCTCCAGCCATTTTTGCCGCCTTCTTAGCAATTGCCTCTTCCTTAGCCTTAAGCTCCTCAACCTGCTTTTCCCATTCCGGCTTTTTGCCTGCCTGACATTTTTCCGCAATTCTTAGGAAGGAATCACGAACGTCGGCAATGATACCAAGGTCAACATTAACGTTTTTGTTGATTTCGGCAAAATCGGGGTCTAGCTGAATAATCTTTGTTTGCTTAGCAAACTTTGCGGTATTGCCTGTTGCTCTATCGCTGAAGCGAACACCAACACCGATAATAAGGTCAGCGTGCTTTTGAGCAACTGAGGAAGCAAAGTGTCCGTGCATGCCCTGCATACCAAGGAATCTTTCACAGCCATCGGGAACTGCGGAAAGACCCATAAAGGTACAACCGATGCAAGCATCAATCTTCTCTGCAAACTCAATAATTTCCTTACCCATACCAAGTCCGGCAGCGCCGCCACCTATGTAGATGTATGGTCTTTTTGATTCGTTAATCAAGGCAACTGCCTCGTCAATGGACTCCTCATCTGCCTTTGGCAAAGGAATCTTTTCAACAATCGGCTGTGGCTCGTAATCATAAACTGCAACCTGTACGTCCTTTGGTACGTCAACCAAAACAGGACCGGGCCTACCTGATTTTGCGATTTGGAACGCCTCGCGAATGGAGTCTGCCAAATCCTCAATTTTGTTTACAAAATAGTTGTGCTTTGTAATTGGAAGTGTAATACCTGTAATATCAATTTCCTGGAAGCTGTCCTTACCGATTAGGGAGCAAGGAACGTTACCTGTAATGGCAACCATTGGAATTGAGTCAAGCATTGCGGTAGCAATACCTGTAACAAGGTTTGTAGCGCCGGGACCGGAGGTTGCGATGCAAACACCAACCTTGCCCGTTGCCCTTGAATATCCGTCTGCTGCGTGGGCAGCACCCTGCTCGTGTGCAGTGAGGATGTGATTAATTCTGTCGCTGTTTTTGTAAAGTGCGTCGTAAATATTGATTACCTGTCCGCCCGGATAACCGAAAACATCGGTTGTACCCTGCTCAATCAAGGTATTTATGATGATTTCTGCGCCTGTCATTTTCATAGGCCGCTCTCCTTTCATTTTGTAAGCATAATGTTTACTGCACTAAGCAAAGCCTTTACAGATGAGGTAATGATATCGCTATCAATTCCTGTACCGTAGTAGGTTTTTCCGTTTGCGCTGATGCTTACGTATGATGCCGCCTCTGAGGTGGTTTTACCCTCGAGGGCATGCTGTGTATAGTTGTCCAGCTGATAGTCTACACCGATAACCTGCTTGATTGCATTGCTTACTGCATCCAAGCGGCCGTTACCCTGTGTTGTCAGCTGTGTAATCTTATCGCCATATTTGATTTCACACTCTGCCATACGACCGTCCTCAATTTTGGAGAAAACGGATTTTTCCACGCTTACCGGGGAGCTGATGTTAACGAAGTCACGAACAAATATGTCGTAAACCTCCTTAGGCTGAAGCTCTCTGTGCTCGTGGTCGGAGATGCTCTTGATATGATAACCAAATGCCTCTCTCATCTTTGGTGGCAAAATGTGATTAAATTGTGTTTCAAGAATATAACCAATACCACCCTTGCCTGACTGGGAGTTGATACGAATAACATCTGCCTCGTATACCCTGCCAACGTCTGTTGGGTCGATTGGGAGATATGGTACATCCCAGACTCGCTCTGTGCCCTGTCTGTACTTCATACCCTTTGCAATTGCGTCCTGATGGGAGCCGCTAAAGGCAGCAAATACAAGCTGACCGCTATATGGCTGTCTTTCATAGACGTGCATTCTTGTAACCTTTTCGTAAACCTCGGTAATTTCCGGAAGGTTGGAAAAGTCAAGCTGTGGGTCAATGCCCTGTGAATACATATTAAGGGCAAGGGTAATGATGTCCACGTTTCCTGTTCTTTCGCCGTTTCCGAAGAGTGTACCCTCTATTCTGTCGCCGCCTGCCAAAAGACCCATTTCGCTGTCTGCAACTGCACAGCCACGGTCATTGTGCGGGTGGAGAGAAATAATAAGGCTTTCTCTGTTCTTTAGGTTTTTGCACATATATTCAACCTGATTTGCGTAAACGTGTGGCATAGAATGGGACACGGTTACGGGAAGGTTGATAATTACCTTGTCGTTTGGTGTTGGGTTCCAAATAGAGATAACCTCGTTGCAGATTTCTGCGGCAAACTCAGGCTCTGTGCCTGTAAAGCTTTCGGGTGAATACTCAAAGGTAATTTTGCCCTTTGCCTTAGCCTTGTACTTGTTACAAAGCTCCGCACCGAATTTTGCAATGTCGATAATTTCCTTTTTGCTCTTTTTGAACACCTGCTCTCTCTGAGCAACAGAGGTGGAATTGTATAGATGGACAACTGCGTGCTTAGCGCCGTCAATTGCCTCAAAGGTCTTTGCAATAATATGCTCTCTTGACTGAGTGAGAACCTGAATTGTAACGTCGTCGGGAATCAGGTTGTTTTCAATAAGAGTTCTACAAAATTCATATTCAGTTTCAGAGGCAGCCGGAAAGCCGATTTCGATTTCCTTAAAGCCCACCTTGCATAGGAGCTTAAAAAACTCCAGCTTTTCCTCCAGACTCATAGGAATAATAAGTGCTTGGTTGCCATCTCTCAAGTCAACGCTACACCAAATTGGTGGATTTTCAATAGATTCCTTTTTCACCCAATCCATAGTTACATTTGATGGAGCGAAAAATTGCTTTGAATACTTTTTACAGTTTTTCATAGTCGTTCCTTTCTGTGCGCCACCGTGAGAGGTTAAAATAAAAATTGTCCCTCTTATGCGCACTTCAAAATAAAATCGCATAAAAGAGACGAAGCTTTCTCCGCGGTACCACTCTTTTTTGACTAATAGTCCACTCTGGCTGTCTAACAACAGCGCCATCTCTATAACGGGAGAGCCCGACTAAGCCTACTTGTTTCCGTTCAGTTAGCAACTCAGGGATGAGACAACCATCTTCGGACTGCTGTCTTGCACCACACGACAGCTCTCTAAAAGCCCCCAAAAGGTATGTTCCCTTCAAAGTTTTTATATATATTGTATATTTTATAGTATGTTTGTCTATTTGTCAATACTTTTTTGCAAATTTATTAAAAAATATTTTACTTTGTTAAAGCGCTAAAGCGAAATAAAACAAAAAACGGGCAATTTGCCCGTTTTTATTGGTTTTTAATGGAATCTGTCTAGCCTTTAGAAGCAAGCATTTCCAGGCGCACCGGAGCACACAGACGAAGGCTATCTTGCGATAGTCGAGATTGTGTACGAGGAACAAGACAGTATAAGCTTTCAGAAGCAAGCATTTCTAGGCGCACCGGAGTACACAGACGAAGGCTATCTTGCGATAGTCGAGATTGTGTACGAGGAGCAACACAGAAATGCGAAGCTTATCAAAGCTTATAGGTCCAGTTGAAGGTATCCTCTACCTTACCCCATTGAATGCCTGTGAGTGTGTCGTAAAGTTTCCTTGTAACCTCTCCGATTTTGCCACCGTTTACATCATATTCCTTGCCGGCGTAGGAGAATCTGCCAATTGGGGAAACTACTGCCGCTGTGCCTGTGCCCCAAGCCTCCTCCAGCTTGCCGTTTTCAAGAGCCTCGATCAGCTCATCAACGGACAAAAGTCTTTCATTTACCTTATAACCAAAGGATTTAAGAACCTCGATGCAGGATTTTCTTGTAATTCCCGGTAGGATTGAGCCTGTAAGCATTGGGGTTACGATTTCGCCATCAATTTTGAACATAACGTTCATTGCGCCAACCTCTTCGATGTACTTTCTGTGAACACCGTCGAGCCAAAGAACCTGTGAGTAGCCAACACGGCTAGCCTTCTCACCTGCTCTGTTAGATGCGGCATAGTTACCACCGCATTTAACGGCGCCTGTGCCACCCTTGACTGCACGAACATCCTCGTTTTCAATCATAATCTTAACAGGGTTGATGCCCTCTGCATAATAGCTTCCGCTTGGGGAGCCGATAATCATAAAGGTTGCTCTCTTTACTGTGTGAACACCGAGAGTTTCATCATTTCCGAACATATACGGACGAAGGTATAAGGATGTACCGAAGGAGTGAGGAACAAATCTTTCCTCTAATTTTACAAACTCGCAAAGAGCCTGTAAGAAGTCCTGCTCATCTATTTTAGGTAGGCACATTCTATCAGCGGAATCATTCATTCTTCTGATATTTTCCATTGGTCTGAACAGCTGAATGCTGCCATCAGCCAATCTGTATGCCTTTAAGCCCTCAAAAATTTCAGCACCGTAATGTAAAACGGTGGATGCAGGATGAAGGCTGATATATCCGAAGGGCACTATTCTTGCGTTGTGCCAGCCCTTGCCTGCCTCATAGTCCATAATGAACATATGGTCGGTAAAATGCTTACCAAAGCCAAGGGTGCCTTCCTCTGCCAATTCTGTTGGGTTTTGAGTTTTAGTAATTTTGATTTCCATAGTATTACCTCTTTAGCGCACTAAAGTATTTATGTGTTAATGATAGCACAGGCTTTTTTTCAAGTCAATAGCTTTTTCAAATTTTTTTGAAATAAAAAAGCACCACCGCAGTGATGCTTTGTTTTTTATGCCAGTACGATAGACTTAATTTCCTCTGTATTATGGGCAATATGAGTTGCACCTGTCTCCCTCAGCTCCTCTTCAGAGCCAAAGCCAAAGGTAACGCCGATTGAGGAAATTCCGAATGCCTTTGCACCGTTAATATCAAAATGACGGTCGCCTATCATAACGATGTCCTTCTTGTCGTAGCCCTCAAGCTGCTCCATAGCAAGAGCCATAACCTGCTCCTTAGTGGTGCGTGTTTTTTCGTCAGCTGAGGCACAAGCAAAATAGTCAAAATATGGGCTGATTTCAAAATTATGTGCCAACCTGTGTGCGAAAATGTCAGGCTTTGAGGTTGCAAGATAGATTTTCACACCCGCATTTTTCAGGTCTCTGAGAAGCTCCTTTATACCATCATAGAGCTGACACTCGTCAATACCCTGCTTTGCATAGTATTCTCTGTAATACTCAATAGCAAGGTTCATTTTTTCTTCGTCGTAGCCACAAAATTCCTTAAAAGATTGTGTAAGTGGCGGACCGATAAAGCGCTGAAGATTGTCCTGAACAGGGTCACCCAGCTTTTCAAAGGCGTAAATCAGAGAGTTTTTAACGCCCTCGAAGGTGTTAACAAGGGTGCCGTCCATATCAAAAAGCGCAACCTTATATCTTAGATTCTGTTTATTTACCTTTGGCTTGGTTACTTGCTTTTCTACTACTCTGACTACAAAGCTGATAGTTGGGGCAAGAATCATATTTAGCGCAAACTCAAACAAGAAGTTAAAGCCGGCTATAACGATAAATAAAACATAGAAGATATTTTGTCCGCCTGTAAAGTTAGCATTAAATGTATCTGACATTATGAGACAACCGATGATAAATGTGCCTGTATTTACAATTGGCGCAGCGGCAGCGGCAACAAATGTTCCTACCACACGCATACCCTCATTTTTGTCCTTGAAGGGCTTGTAAACCAAGCCTGACACAAGTCCTGCCAAGGTTGACTTGGATAAGCACAAAAGCACGGTGATTACCGGATGCTCTTGGAACAATATTCCGGTGAATGTTGGGTCCATGCCCATAAAGCAACAGGTTATTGTTACGATTAAGCCGAACACGAAGCCTAAGAACGCACCCGCCCTTACGCCAAGCAGGCATGCACCTAAAACTATCGGTACAAGCACCAGGCTAACCGGAGTTGCCAAAAATGGCAGCTTAATAGCGATTCCTGTTGTTTGTAAAATGACTACCAGCGCAGTAAGCACTGCTAAGTATGTCATTTTTACAATTAATTCTTTGTTTTTGCTCATTTGCATAAGCGTCTCCTTTACTGCCGTTCCCTTCCTTGAGATACGACGAAAAAATATTACAAAATAGCGCCGCCTCGGTATTGTCCTATCAAGGTACAATCCATTTTGAATTGGCTCTATATTTTGCCAAATTAAAGCTTGAAGGTATGCTTTTTGGGGTTTGTGTTATAAATCGCATTCAAGCCCAAAAGAGTGAGATTTGGTATGTGCTTTGTCTTAATGTTAAAATAGGACATAAACATATCGGCAAAGCCACCGGTAACAACCACCTGTGTTGTTTTCGGAAGGTCAAATTCCTTTTTGAAGGTGTCAATAAAGCCCTCAGCGGCAAGGACGGAGCCAAAGACAACGCCTGCACGCATAGAATCTACACTGTTTTTACCCACAACCGGAAATGCTCTGTCTGCCATAACAGATGGCAAAAGCCCTGTTGTATTAAGAGCATTGAGGCTCATTTGAATACCTGGCATAATGTAACAGCCCACAAGAGAATTTTCCCTGTCTATGCAGGAAATTGTTGTGGCTGTGCCAAAGTCAACAATAATTGCCGGTGCCCCACACGCCTCAATGGTTGCGGCAACATTTGCGGCAAGGTCTGCGCCCAGCTGTGATGGGTCGTCAAGCTTAATGTGAAAGCCCGTTTTTGTGCCCGGACCAACCAATAGCGGCTTTACGCCTGTAATCTTATATACGGCATATTCCAGCTTGCTTGTAACATGAGGAGCAACAGAACCGATAACAACACCGTCGATTTCGGCAGAGTCTATACCGTCTGACTCTATGAGAGATTTTAGTGTAAAGGCATATTCATCTCCGGAGCGCTGGTCGTCTGTGCCTAAGCAAAAGCTATGTGTAAGCATGCCACGCTCAAAGGTGCCCACGTGTATGTTTGTGTTTCCAATATCAAGAGCCAAAAGCATATAGTGTCCCCCCTTAATTTTTCATTATGATAGCACATCTTTTCTCTCTTGTCAAGTTGTGTCTTGACTTTTATATATTTGTAATATATAATCAATGTAGCAAATTTAGTGGGGGTATTCATGCAAATACAGTTATCTGACCATTTTTCTTATAAAAATTTAATAAGATTCACTCTGCCCTCTGTTATAATGATGGTTTTTACATCCATCTACTCCTTGGTTGACGGATTTTTCGTTTCTAACTTTGTTGGGGAAAGCGCCTTTGAGGCGGTGAACTTTATAATGCCATACACTATGATTCTTGGTGCTGTGGGCTTTATGTTCGGAACCGGTGGCTGCGCCTTGGTTTCCAAAACTCTTGGCGAGGGGGACCGAGAGAAGGCAAACAAAATCTTTTCTCTCTTTATTTATTTACCTGCTGTAATTGGCGTGGTGCTTAGCCTTGTGGGAATTATATTTATTGAAGAGGTTGCCACTCTGCTTGGCGCTGGCGGACAGCTACACGCAAACGCTGTTACTTATGGAATGGTTATTGTTGCCGGCAACGTGTTCTATATGCTTCAGGTGGAATTTCAAAGCTTTTTTGTAACCGCCGAAAAGCCTAAGCTGGGACTTGCCTTCACAGTTGCATCCGGTGTTACAAACATAATTCTCGATACTCTCTTTGTCGGTCTTTTCGGTTGGGGACTGGTTGGTGCCGCATTTGCAACGGTTATTAGCCAAATTATCGGCTGTGTAGGTCCTATCATTTATTTTGCAAGAGAAAACACAAGCCTGCTCAGGCTGACAGAATCAAGCCGTGATTTAAGAAGCCTTGTACAGGGCTGTCTTAACGGCTCCTCGGAGCTTATGACAAATATTTCATTATCTATTGTTACTATGCTCTATAACTTCCAGCTGCTTAAGTATCTTGGCGATGACGGCTTGGCTGCATACGGAGTTTTGATGTATGTGAACTTTATTTTTATTGCTGTGTTTATTGGCTATGCCATAGGCTCGGCGCCGATTATCGGCTACAATCACGGGGCTAACAGGCACAATGAGCTACACGGGGTCTTCAAAAAGAGCTTGATTATTATGGGTGTGCTTTCCGCTACTATGTTTGTGCTTTCTGTTGCGCTTGCAAAGCCTATGTCTTATCTTTATGTTGGCTACAATGAGGAGCTAAGGCAGCTTACCGAGCATGCATTTTATATTTATTCCTTCTCGTTTTTGTTCTCGGGATTTGGCATTTTCGGCTCTTCATTCTTTACTGCGCTGAACGATGGACCTGTATCGGCTGCTATTTCCTTTTTAAGGACGCTTGCCTTTCAGGTTTTGTGCATATTGATTCTTCCATTGATTTTCAATGTGGACGGAATTTGGGCATCCATTGTGGTTGCGGAGGCGCTTGCCGTTTTGGTAACCGTTATATTTATGATAGTAAAGCGAAAGAAGTATAAATACTAAAAAAAATACGACCCTGTGTCGATAATTAGAGGTGTTTTTTATGATTCAAGAGGCTACAATTATTTGTCTTAACGAAAAAAGCAAGAATCCTATTCATATACTTAAAAGGCTGATGGCTCACGAGGAATGCCCGATGCACAGCCCTGTGCATCACTATCTTGTTGGCGCATCTTTGCTTACTGCTTTCAAAAACGCAGGTGGAGATATTGAGCTTGATGTGGCGTTGGAAAAGATGCTTGAAAGAAGCAAAAATGTGCCTGCCGGCGCATGCGGACTTTGGGGTGCTTGCGGTGCCGGTGTTTCATCGGGTATGTTTATTTCCATAGTGTCGGGTGCAGGACCTCTTAATAAGCCGAGGGAATGGGGGCTTGCAAATATGATGACCTCAAAATCACTTATGGCGATTGGTCAAATCGGTGGACCAAGATGCTGTAAGAGGGATTCCTACTTATCTGTTATATCGGCAGTTGAGTTTGTAAAAAAGCATTTGGGCATTGAGATGGAGCTGGACAAGGTTTTGTGTACGGATTACCATAGAAACCAAACCTGTCTTGGCATAAAATGTCCTTTTCATCCGTTAAAGCATTAAAAAAGCAGGCAAAATGCCTGTTTTTTTACTTTATAAGTAATTTTATTGCCATTATTACAACAATGTGTGCGGGGTAGTAAATATAAAATAGGTATTTAAGATTGAGCTTGCCTCTTTTGCCACTATAAAACGCAAGAGGAATGAGGGCTATTAAACAGTACCATTGAATTGTCCAAAGGGTGCTGAGGCAAAGGAAAATCAGCATCATAGCGCAGGATGCAAGCTTAAGGGGTCTTGTTGGGGTAAATCTTACCGCAACCGGTAAGAGAACACCGAAAATGCCATACTCAACTCCGAAGGGGATAGACTTAATTACGCTTGGCAAAACTGCGGTAATTACCAAAACCGCCACGCAAACAATTGATGCTATAAGGTATTGGAGCCAGCCCTTTTTCTCTATTGCCTTGTCAATAACATAAATAACAGAGGTGGAAAGGGCGAAGGTTACAAAGATGCACATTTGCAGGTTTCCCGTGGCAATGGACATAACCACCTGACAGACAACTGCCACCGCCCACATAAGCCCTAGGTGCTTCTCCTTGTTGCGAGTGTAGAAGCAGCCCTCCGCAACCATATATGCAAATATAGGGAATGCAATTCTTCCGATAATTCTTAGTATTTCGATGCTTGGGTAAAGGTGGTAGCCCACGTGGTCAATGGTCATGGAAACAAGGGCAATCAGCTTTAGCATGTTGCCGCTTAAAAAGAAAATTTTGCTTTGCTTTTCTTCCACTAAATCACCTTCTTTCTCTAGTATTTTACCGCAGACGTGTCTGTAATTCAACAGAAAATAGAAAAAAGAGTTTCCTCTCTCAATCTTCGTTCTCTAGCAGATTATATGGTCTTTCTGCGTTCCAGCCGTATTCCCAGCCTGATGGTATTTCGCTTATCTGACAATTTATGGTTAGGAAATTACAGTTTTTGAAGGCATCCTTTTCGATGTACTCTACTGTGCTTGGTATGTCAATTTCTGTCATGCCTGCACAATAATAAAAGGCTTTTTCGCATATTTGCTTAAGACCGTTGCCCAAGTTAAAGGACTCTACCTTGTTGCATCTGCCAAAGGCGCCGTACTCCAAGGTTGTAATCTCGTCGGAAAGAGTAACCGATTTCAGGCTTGTGCAATCATAGAAGGCGTTTCTGCCAACCACGGTGATTTTTTTGCCCTTGTATTCGTTTGAAATTGTAATTTTGGTGGCACCTGTGTCGTTAAAACGGGTAATTTTGTATGTATCGTCCTCTTGAAGCTCAAGATTAAACGGCTGATAAACGACCTTAGCATAGACCTTTTTGTTGCCTACTGTACCTACTTCAATTTTGGTTATTGGCTTTGTCAGTTCCGGGTCCTCAAACCAGCCAAAAAATTCATAACAGGCTCTTGTTCCCTCTGTCAAGTCCAGCTCTTCCTCTATGGTGTAGTAGGCACGGGGCCCTTCTGCGTTTACATATTCAATTTGGTATTCGATAGGTCTCCACTTTGCGGAAAGCGTAACCCCAATCATTGGAGCATCCTCAAAGTTCCATTTCATTCTTTCCTCGTAATACCAGCCCTCGAAGGTGTAGCCGTGCTTTTCGGGAGAGGCTGGCTCAGTTATCACGCCTCCCTTTTCGATTGTCTGAACAAGGTCGGGGGTGCCATTTTTGTATTCAAATGTAATTGTTAGTGTATTTTCATCCAACGGGGTGTTGCCGGGGTCTTGGTTGCCGCCACATGAGGCTAGCATCAAAACTACTACAGCCACGCAAAACAAAGTATAAATTTTAAAATTCATTTTTCTGCTCCATTTGTTCTTACAATTCATTTTAGCACATTTATTTTTCTTTTTCAATACGTGTTCAGTGTTCGCAAAAAAATAATAAACAAAAATAAAAAAAGTATTGACAAACCATTTTCTCTTTGCTATAATAGTATGGCATTGAACGAAAGATGCATTTCGAGATGTAGCGCAGTTGGTAGCGCGCATGGTTTGGGACCATGATGCCGTAGGTTCGAATCCTATCATCTCGACCATAAAAAAGACCTACTCTTTTGAGTGGGTCGTTTTTATTTTTGAATAATGAAAGGATGAGAACCGAGGTTCGATAATGAGTTTCCAAGAACACGAGGCGCAAGGCGAAGTGCGATTGGCTAAAACGAATTATGGGGGGAGTGCAAGCGAGTCCCAATCCTATCATCTCGACCACTTGTCTCTAATTCGAATCAATGGGGTCTTAATCCCAAATGGGTAATTAGAGATATGAAAAAGGACTATTCAGAAATGAATGGTTTTTTTCGTTTTTAGTCTAAAATACAGCAAAAGGATAGGGCTTCTCTGCTCTATCCTTTTTTGTTTTATGGTCTTATATATTTTTGAAAAGCTTCATAATTTGCAAGCTCCCCTTCTCTATGGAAAACTGCATATTCAATAACATCAAAGTAACAAATAAATTCTTGCATTACTTTATCATAGACTGTATTACGTCTAATTGGTTATCATTTAACTTTTTGACTTGCTGAATTTCTTTAGAAGCCTTATAGGTGGTAATGGCTTTTATATATTTGAGTTGACTCTAAACCTATATATATAACTCAAAAAGCCCTGCTGATTACTTTCAACAGGGCTTTTTAATATTATTATATGCTAATATGTTCATATTATACAAGTGTTATTTTTACTTTATCGCAAATAATAAGTAATTCGACCAATAAATTGGAATTTGTTTATTTCTTCGCCAACAGATAGCTTTCGTCTATCCGTCGACAGATTTCTTCGGTCGGTATTGAACCATCAAGCAAAAGTGTGTACCAATGCTTTTTATTCATATGATACCCCATAAAGAACCTTTGGTTATCGACGGTTGTTTCTATATCTTCGGTTTTGATACGAAGGTCGAGTATTTCAATCATCGTGTCACCATCCAAAGCGAGCTTGCTTGCCTTGACCGTCAATAAAGCACCGTACCACTTTTCGTTATCCTTACGCCGCCAAATTGCGTTATCGGGAAATTTCTCCCATAAAAATTCAAGCTCGTCGCCGTATTTTTCACGTACATAGCAAATGATTTCTTTCGCCTGTGTAGACTTGAAAATTTCCGTGCTGTAACACTTATCCGCTACCTGTATGAGAATAGCTTCAATTGCATTTCTGACCTCTCCCACAAAAGCCCCCGTGGCATTTGTTTTATATAGCACGTACTCATCATCAGTTGATTTCTCGGTCAGCTTCGTATCTATGTTGCCGTCGGGTGTGATAATGATTTGAAGAAGGAATGAGCCGTCAAGTATGTCGTTTTCATAAATATAGTTGCTATTGTTTTGCACAAAACCGAACAATATAGCTTTTTGGATATCAACAGTTTTTCTTCTAAACAATTCATCAAACATAATGCTCACCTCCGTCAAATTCTTATTTATCGGTGAGTCAATTATACCATATTCTTATCAAAAATTCAATCATTTTATCTTTGTACTTTTCGTCCAAGAATGCAATCAGAACTCCTTGTTTTTGCATCCTTGACTCCCAAACTTTTGCACTCTTAAAATATCAAAAAACAGGCATTTTTCACTCTCTGCAAGACATTGATTTTACACTTTTTAGCCAGAATCAGCCGTTTTTCGAAGTGCGATAATCCCTTATAGCAAAAGCTTCAATCCACTTTTTAAGAGGTAGTTCGAACAAGACGACAGCACTGCGACCATAAAAATTCCAAATTGAACTTTATGTTCGGTTTGGAATTTTTTTGTTTGTGCTGACTGTTCGTGCCTACCTTCAAGCTTTGCTTGAATCAAGTGCGTAAAATCGCCCTAAATCGTGATAGCTCGCTAATCTAAGATGTGGGCGATTCAACGGAACGAAGTGAAGTCATCCTGTCATCTCGACCACCTACAACTAAGTTGAACATACGGGATTGTAAGCCCAAGCTTAGTCATACTTTGTTTAATGTAAGGGATTACTCATTATTGAGTTGTCCCTTTTTTGTTTTCAATTTAAGATACATTACTTGTTGATTTACGATAATAAAGAAGGAAAAGGATAGAGTTATTGCCCTACCCTCTTTTTTTATTTTATATGCTTTTGGAAAGCCTCATAATTTGCAAGCTCCCCTTCTCTATGGAAAACTGCATATTCAATAACATCAAAGTAACAAATAAATTCTTGCATTACAGCTCGTTATGCTTTTAGCGCCATGGCAGATTCCAATTGCATATCTGCATACATGTTCAGGCAGAATCGTTCCGTCAAGCGTTCAGATATCGTTGAATGAACCTTTAGTTAAAGTCTTTATCACTTTACTTTAGCTTCACGCGGACATTTCAGCAGTATCTGTCTTCCACCAAACCACCGTCTTTTTCCTTAACCACTACTGTACCATAGGTGTTCAATGTGCATTTTACGGAATTACCATTGATTGTTATTTCATCAACTGTATCGGTAGACAGATTTGCGACGAAATAATATCTATCGCCGTTTTCAGCTTTTTTTACTACTGAGAGAGCGTAGCTATTACAGTCGATTCGCGGCAAGGTGGGGGATAGCACACCAAGCACATCCTTGAAGGCTTTGACTCTGTGATGTGTAAAGAAGCCATCGCCAAAATCATTTATCGCAGGATATGTAACGACCATGCCACCAATATTATTTCCAAAGCATGTAAGTGCAGGATATTTCTTTCCATCAGGAGTTACAAATTCAGACAATTTTTGAGCTTTCTGATTAAGCTCCATATCAAACCAACAGTCAAACGGTATCCTTGAAGGAACACGAATATATGTACCATCAATACGCTTTTGATCTGTGAAAATTTCTGAGTTTATAAAAACATTCTGTTTTTTCAGTGTTTTTATGCCTATCTTATCGCCAAAGCCACGTTCAACAAGTGTCCTTGCCGCTCCACCATCAATAAGCACTGCTCCGGATAATATGTCGTTTAGCTTTTCGTTGCTTAAAAAGCCTGCCGAATAGCTATCAAGTGCGACTATACCATTACATATTTTTTCGGGTGGCAGATAACAGCATGGAATGCCCATACGAAGTAAATATTTATCAATATATCTATCCTTACCACCAAGTGTCTCATAGTTGTCACCATTTCTCATATGATAATTCTTTGCACTACTTTGCGAAATGGGAATAATCACTCCATCCTCACTTGCATCACCAAGGCCAAGAGCTACAAGTTTATGAAAATAGGGCTTTTCTTTGATAAGCATTTTTTCATAAGCAGGCTCATCACAAAGAGCTCCACCATCAAGGTCATAAAGCGACAGAGTGATATCCTTACATCCCATAAAAGCCGAAAGGCGAAGCTGAAAAGCTGTTGCCGCCGTTGATTTTGACCATACTGTAAAGCGTGTATTTTCAACCTCGGGGCAGTATTCAACCTTGCCCTGATAATTTGAATTCAGCTGCACCATAGTCTGTGCTAATGCTCGATAGCATTCAATAAAATCACGTGGGTTGCCCTCCTTATATGGTCCAAAATGAGGTCTTACAATAGGAGAATATTCCCCACAGAGTGAATAAAGGAAGTTGTTCCAATCCCGTCCCTCGGCAGAGTGAGCATCAGGCACACTTGTCATTTGTGCTATGCGTGTTTCGGGGCTTATAGTCTGTACAGTATGCCTTATCCAATCGGCAGTTTCAGCTATCGTTTCTCCAAGAAAATCGAGATATTTTTTTCTTATATCAAGTGGCTCTCCACATTTAGTCATATGGCAAATAAGCTCTTCTCGGTCGTATGATGTCTGGTATTTTTCATTAAACAAACGCAAATGCTCGTCGCAAAAGCAATAATAATCGTTATACCAGCTTTCGCCATCTTGCCTTGCAAATATTGGAGTGCCGTGATTGTGATATCGAAAATCATCGTCTATCCAAATAACATCGGGCTTTGTTTCTGTCCATATACGTAGACGCTCGCCTGCTTGCTCTCTAAAGCATTCTCCTATTGGACACCCACAGCCAAGGCTCTTGCGCCCCTTGTGATCAACAAGCATTTCCCAATTAAATACCGATGTAAAATCAACGCCTCCAAGAGTCGCTCCGAGAATGTTTTGAAAATTGAGCTGATAGCTTATTCCTGCCTCACGCAGACGCTTGATATATGGAAGCATCTGTTCCTTGCTTTGCCTTGCATACTCAACAGTATCGGGCATATAATACCAATTTGGATCGAGTGCGACATAAAACATAACTGCACCTACTGATGTTCGTTTGCAAAAATCTATCAATTCAACAAATCGTTTTTCAGTATATTCCTCGTCAAAATGAGGTTTTATCGGTAGATAATATCTAAGAATATATCCCTGATTTTCCATATTTTAGCCTCCTTTGGTTTAATCGTTTTCTTTGAATTATATCATAGATTAAATTCATATACAACCAGATTTGAATAATTCCACACCAATTTTACACTTTTCCACCAAAATTGACCTTTTTTCAAAATTCGATAACCCATATAGCACAAGGGTTTAAGGTGCTTTTTAAGAAACGTTCGAATAAGACGGCAGCACTGCGACCATGAAAAAGACCTACTCTTTTAGCGTGTTATCCTTAACGGAGAACACGCAGTCAAATCCGTCTACGAGAACCCCCAAAAAGTCTGCGACTTTTCGGGGAACCCCTATTCGACGGGTGAAATCCACCTGTGGTGGATGAAATCGCTTTCGCGATGAAATCCTGCTTCGCAGGGTTGTATTTAGACGGATTTGATTTCATCCAAGGGCTTGTCCTTGGATTTCATCTGAACGAAGTGAAGATTTCATCGTTGATGTGCAACGATTTCATTGAACCAACAGAAAAAGA
>JAFTZI010000152.1 GCA_017461055.1 Clostridia bacterium
AGCCTTATAAATCAACAGGAGGATAACTATGAGAAAAGTAGTTGTTACACTTTGTCCGCAGGATATACCAAGCTTTCTTACAAACGGCATATATACAGAGCTATACCATGCTCCCATTTACGAGCATGCGTTTGTGAAAATTGAAAACGCAGTTAAGGCATTGGGTATGGAGTGTGAGGTCGTGCGCGCCTCCACCTGCAATGTTCCAAATACTGTCGACTCCTTTAACTGTGACCTTGAGGACATTGTTGTTTTTGCCTCACCCTTTGTATTTTTAGCAAAAAATGCAGACGTTGAGGGCGCAATAAACTATATTACCAAAACAGATTTGGGCTATTCCACAGTGGGCACGGACAGAAGCCTTTATATGACTGTGGGCATTAAAAAAATGATAGCTAAGACAACAGTTAATACTCCGTACGCATTTGTAACCGCAATTACAGACGGTGGCGCAAGATGCCCGCACGCAAATTTTGCCGATAATGAGCCCGCTATGCCAAGAGGTATAATAGACTATCATCAAAAGTCAGAGGCGTACAGGCTTGAATACCTTGAATATCTTATTCGCTTCGGTGTGTGCATAGAGGCGCTTGACGGTATTATCGTTTCTCCTCTTGCAACAGTTGAGCCGGGGGCAAAAATATACACAGGGTCCCACATTTACGGCAAATCCGTAATCGGTAAGGACGCGGTTATAGGTCCTTGCACAACAATTAAAAACTCAACCGTTGGCGAGGGCACTATTGTTAAATCCTCGCGTGTTGAGGACTCAGTTATTGAAAAAGACGTTTCCATTGACGACTACTGCGTAATAAGAGAAAATTGCCACTTTATTTCCGATGTTAAAATCGCAAGCCATTGCGAAATTGTAAATTCGCTTTTATTAAATGCTTGTACCGTTTCGTCACACTCCCATATCTGGGACAGTGAAATCGGCGCGCATTCAATTATAGGCAGCCACGTAACCACAATCAATTACGAGGTTAACAGAAAGCAAAGCAGATGCAAAATCGGTGACGATACAATTGTCGGCTGCGGCGCTAATCTTGTATTGCCTATTGAAATAGGAGCAAGAGCATTTGTGGCTGCGGGCTCAACAATTACCGATGATGTGCAAACAGGCGCCCTTGGTATTGCAAGAGAATATCAGAAAAACATCAGCAACTGGGCAACAAGAAGGAAAAACCATGGCAAGCATTTTTGATTTGTTTAAAAAAATTGAAAAAAAAGAGGACACTACCCCAATTACACACCTCATAGTAGGCTTGGGGAACCCCGGGGACAAATATACCTACACAAGACATAACGCAGGGTTTTTGGCAATAGACTATTTACTGCACAAGTATTCTCTTACCTGTGACAGAGCCAAGTTTAAGTCCTTGGTGGGGGAAATCAAATTAGGTAATGTGCGCGCCCTTATGATGAAGCCCCAAACCTTTATGAACAATTCGGGCACAGCCATTGCCGAGGCTTGCGCATTTTACAAAATCAAGCCCGAAAACGTAATTGTAATTTCCGATGATGCGTCCTTCGATATTGGCAGACTGCGCATACGTAAAAGCGGCAGCGCAGGGGGACACAACGGACTAAAAAGCGTCATAGAGTGTCTTGGCTCCGATAATTTTCCGAGAATTAAGCTGGGTGTCGGACAAAAGCCAAGCCCCGATTACGACATTGCCGATTGGGTTTTGGCAAGAATACCTAAGGAAAGCGAAAAAACCTTTTTAAAGCTTCTTGAATATGTTCCAAGCATTTTAGAGCTTATGCTAAGTGGAAGCATAGAAAAGGCAATGTGCGATTACAACGGAGTAACCGTTAAATAACACAACCGAATAAACCGAGCCACTTGAGAAAGTGGCTAAAGGTTTTTATTTTTGTTAATTTTTTTATTTAAACGGAGTAAATAATTAATACGGAAATCGCCTTAAAAAGACCCGAACTTATTGTAGTATTTTGTTTCAACTTAAATTTTACTTTTTTGTTTAAGGATCCGTTCGCTGCGCTCAGGATGACAAAGAGAAGTGCGTACAATCAAAATTATACTGTCATTCTAAGCCTTGCACACTGTCATTCTGAGGCTTGCCGATTACGCAGTATGCCTTGTGCAAGAATCTGCTTTGCTTGGGTCGAGGCTCGATTGGTGTGTTAAACTTATTTTGTAGTACCTTGTTATTTCGGCGGCAGCAAGCCACCGCCCTACGGTGTGTGTGAAACCTAATTTGTAGGGGCGATTCACGAATCGACCGAAAATCAATCACGCTTTTTGCGTGTATGGAATCACACCTTGGTGTGAATGGAATCGTTCTTAGAACGTATGGAATCATTCAAGGAATGTATGGCATCACACC
>JAFTZI010000153.1 GCA_017461055.1 Clostridia bacterium
CACAAAATTAAAGACAGACCACCGTCCCCGTTTTTGTGTACTCCCTTTTGTCATCCTGAGCGTAGCGAATGGATCTTTGATAAGCTTGCGCCAATCAAGCCTTGCCCCAAGCCAAAGCAGATTCTTCGGCAAGCCTCAGAATGACAGTTTAATTTTTGCACGGACCGGGAAAGGTTGTGTGTCTTTGCTTGACACCGCAAGCCGCCTGTGGTAAAATATATATAAGCTTAGGAAAACGGCACAGGGTGACAAGGACTCGTCCAAAATCGCCGAAAAAGTCGAAAAGATAGAGTAAAGCGGACAACGAATTTCAAGACAGACCACCGTCCCCTGTCTTTGCTGTCTTTGCCGTCCCCTGTCTTTGTAGGAGGAAATTATGAAAAAAAACGAAGAGAAATCAATTAAAGGTAGATTAAAAATTGAATGTATTAATAAACATACTGTTCAAATCGAATTAGATAATTTAAGTATTGATTTTTTAGTTGAGACTCTATTAGAATTGAAAAACGAACCAGGAGTTCATCATTTTAATTTCGATTCAAGTACAGGCTATTCTTGCGGATTTATGACAAAAGATTCATTAGATTTAATTCTTAATAACAGAGATAAATATTAAAGTCAATGGAAAGAGAAAACAAGGGACAGTTCGAAACCACTGAAATAGTAGTTAAAAGCAAGCCTTGTCAAATGAGGAGATTTGCGTCTATATGGATATGAAAGAGAAATTAAAGCAAAAGATAAAAGAAGATAAAAAAATAAGCATAATAATTGGTTCTATAATTTGTGTAATTCTCTGTGTATTAATTACAATGCTAATTATCGAAAGAGTGGTTGAGGTTAAGAACGAAAACACAGAAATAACATCTTGGTTGAATTTTGGAATAATATGTTTAACAGTAGTTTTAGTTGTAATTTTTATAAAAGATATATTTCTTGTGTGCGTAAACGCAAAAAAAGATAGCGATGAAAACTATGAAGAAATAAAAATATTAGTAAAAAAGGTTAGTACAAGAATGCGTTTATTATATGGAACATGGCAATCTAGTGTTTTGGTTGAAAACCTCGAAACCGGTGAACAGTTTACGCTTGAAGGCTGTGGTGATATGAAAGAAAACGAAACATATCATATGTTAAGAGCAATAAATTCAAAACAGTTTGTATACGAATGGTTTGATGCCGAAACACAAGAATAAACTCCAGGGGACTTGGACAGGAAACGGTTGTATATCTTCACTTGACACCGTAAGCCGCCTGTGATAAAACTACATATGCTCAAAAAAAGCACACGGACCATCCGTGTGCTTTTTTTACGTTGATGACGATTTTATTTGATTTTCTTTCCGTCGGAAAAGGCTTGGCCCACCTTTTCGCCAAAGCTCCAATATGCGTGGGTTGCTCCGTCGTAGATAATGGGGTTGAGCTTTTTGGCATCTACCTTGCCGTTTGCGTCCAAAATGCTCTCATCGGCAGAAACGTTGACAATTTCTCCAATGCAGATACCGTCCTCGTTGAATTTGATGAGCTTACATTCCACGCTAAAGGGCAGCTCGTTTATAATGGGCGCGTTGACATACTCGCTCTTTGACACGTGGAAGCCTGCTTTTTCAACCTTGTTTGGCACGTCGTTTGCCGAAACAATGCCCACATAGTCACAGGGCACAACGGTTTGGGCAGTGGCAAAGCTAACTGTAAAAGCTCCGCTCTTTTTAATATTCTTTGTAGTTTTATGGTCGTCTGCCAAGCAAACCATAACCTGATTAGTGTCATAAACGCCGCCCCACGCCGCATTCATAGCGTTAGGCACTCCGTTTTCGTCATAAGTTCCTATAATCATCACCGGCATAGGATAAAGCCAAGTTTTTGCTCCAAAATTTTTACGCACAATAATTTCTCCTTCACAATTTATTATAGTTATATTGTATCACCTTTTTGGGCAAATCACAAGGCTTTTACAATATTTTCTCCGCTGAGCCAAGCCTCGTTTTATTCAAGCCTTTGGGCAATTCTTTTTACAATGGATTCTATGTGCTTTCTTGCGCCTTCCTCGGCAAAGCCGTATTCCATACCCAGCTTCCAGTATGGCATACCGTTTAGGAAGCAATCAAGGACCATTGCCTTGTCCGTTGGGTCAAGCCGGCTGATTATGTCCATATATTTTGCTTCAAGGCTTTGGCTTTCCTCGATTTGCTCCTTGAGCTTCAAGCTAAGCGCTATTTCCTTTTCCTTTTCTATGAGCGCCTGCGCCTGTGTATCGTTTGACATAGCTTCCAAGGCTCTTATTCTCTTAAAATGAATGCCTTGAAGCTCTATTAATCTTTTTATTGTGCGGGAGCTTTTCTTAAGCGCCCTTAAATCCTTTCTGATTATATAAATTTTACTTTCCATTTTTTCTCCTATAAAAAGCGATTTCCAATTCTGATGCTAAGCGCACAGGCGCGCCGAGAAGCGAAAGAAGCTCCTCCTTGTCGTAGCTATCAAGCAAGCACTCCTTGTGGAAATAGGAGCCGTTTATCTTGTAATAGCTCTCACCGTTACAAATCCCTTCCCTGCAATGAGAGCAAGTATAAAAGCTCCTTCCCCTGTGATTAGGGCAAAGCTCGGGACAGGAAAACTGATTACATATACTGCACACTAAATTAAATCTTCCTCCTTATTGACAAATATGCGTAATGTGTGTATAATAATAGTTAAGAAACATAAAATTCAACGGGGAGAATTAATTAAGATTTCTTAAGTATTTATATTTTACTCCACAAATCTCTCCTTGTCAATAGTAAATTTTCGAAAGGTGTCCTAAAAAATGGATATGTATAACAATTTTCTTAAAATTTTAAAGAGTAAGGGGTTAACTCCCTACAAGGTAAGCAAGGCAACGGGTGTATCGGGCGCCACCCTTACAAGCTGGAAAAACGGCAGCTACACTCCAAAGTTAGACAAGCTCCGCGCCATTGCCGAATATTTAGAGGTAGACATAAGCGACATAACCGACACGCCAAGGCTTGAAAACAAGCTTCCCATTTTAGGCGAAATTGCCTGCGGCTCTCCGATTTTTGCCGAGGAAAACATAGAGGGCTATGCAAGCTCTACCAATATAGCATCGGCAGATTTTTGCCTTTTTGCCAAGGGCGACAGTATGATAGGAGCAAGAATTTACGACGGCGACCTTGTGTATATCAAAAAGCAACAGCGAGTTGAAAACGGTGAAATTGCCGCTGTGTTGGTAGAGGACAGCGCAACGCTTAAGCGCGTGTATCTTTACCCCGAGGAAGAAAAATTGGTTTTAGCTCCCGAAAATCCAAAATATAAGCCCCTTGTTTTTGTAGGCAAGGAGCTTTGCGACATTCAAATTTTAGGTAAGGCGGTAGCCTTTCAAAGCGAGGTAAGATAATGTACAAAATGACTTTATATAAGGGCAGACCCACATCGGTGGAGGGTCGCGAGGCGCGCGAAATAAGGGTTTACGATTACCTTGACAGCTTAGGCATTGAATACTACCGTGTGGACCACGACAGCATTTTCGGTGATGACGAATGTGAGGCGGTGGAAAGGGTGCTTGACAATGTAATTTGCAAAAATATCTTCCTTTGCAACCGTCAGAAAACAAGCTTTTATATGCTTGTAATGCCTGCCCACAAGCGCTTTAACACAAGTCAGGTTTCCCACCTGTTAAATTCCTCTCGCCTGTCCTTTGGCACTCCCGAGGACATGCTTGACTTACTTGACGTGACCCCCGGCTCCGTTTCCATAATGGCGCTGATGAACGACAAGGAAAACAAGGTTCAGCTTGTAATTGACAAAGAGCTTTTGGACCACGAGGACTTTGGCTGTCACCCCTGCAA
>JAFTZI010000154.1 GCA_017461055.1 Clostridia bacterium
CAAGTGGTCAAACATGTGGTCAAAGGCGAAAAATGGGCTTGTTCAACCCTTAGAGCAGGGAAGAACAAGCCCACTTGTTTGTTGTAAAAATGCGGAAAAAAGAAAATCGGAGGTTCGGGAAAACCTCCGATTTTTTTGCTATATTGGAAAATGTTTAACTTCGATTCAGAGTTATTTTACACGGTGAGTTAATGATAAAGCAAACGAGTTCAATGTAAAGGGCATTTCGATTTTTTTGCTAATCATACTGTGTAATCAATTAAAGCCGAAGAGTTTGATTGATATAGTGGGTGAATTGGATTGTTGGCTTTAGTTAATTTGATGATTTTGACTTTTTTGTGCTGTTCATCGCGCAGCAAAGAGATTATTTTATCAAGGCAGGCTTTGAGATACTCACGCTTGGAAATTAAGTTGCCATAGGCGAGCAAAACGTCGCAATTTGAATAGGCTTGCGTTATGCTGCTGATATAATAAAGATTGGCATTCATCAAGTCCTCGTTGCACTCTGTGTGCATATTATCGGGATTTGTGGATCTTTGCGGATATACATTAAGCATTATCCAATTCTCATAGCCGTTGTATTTGCTGATATTTATAACTTTGCGAATAGTGCTATCTAAGCATTCTGGACAAGCTGTGCTTGGATTTATGCCGAAGCAAAGCAAGGTTTTGCCGGACGGATTGAAAATTTGTCCCAAAGCATATCGCGCGGAATTATCTTCATTTGTTTCGTAAATCCAAGTCATTTTAAAATCTCCAAATTATTTTATATAAATCATACCGCAGCTTTGCACAGGTACGCGGTTGATGCCTGCGGACAATGTGCCTGTTGCGTAGCATTCTCCGAAAATGTTGCTAAGCTCGTATTGACGCTCTTCCTTAACCTCTACGAAAACGCCTTCTTCGCCGGTAGAATTAAAGATATAGGCTTTTTCACCGCTTTCAACGGTCATTGGTCTTGGCTGATACATAACAGTAACGCTTTCGTTATCTTTTGTGGATTTTGCCACTGTATAGTTAGCATCTACTCCCCATAACTCAAGCTCACCGTCAAGCAAGGTTGCTTGATGATTACGCCAAAACGCAAGGAACGCTTTAAGAATTCTTTTGTGCTCATCGGTTATATTGTCAAAACGAACCGATATTTGCGGTACGGTAAACATTATTGCCAGCAGCTGATACATAACGCTTTCGTTTGTGTCGTTCTTGTTCCACATAAGCATATCGCTATGTACAGGTATATTTCCTGAGGTCAGGCGCAAGTTAAGTGAGCCCACACGGTTAAAAATAGCATCATTCGGACAGTCGGCAACACGCAAAAGATTACCGTACTGAGTAATTGCAGGGCCAATATAGGACTGACGGAATTCTATCATAATTTCGGGGTTGATTTTCTTAAGCTCAAGGGTCGCCTCGCTGAGTAAACGCTGCAAAGCCACATCAACGGAAACCGTGTCCATCTTGTCGTACTCTGTGGAGCTTTCCTCGCTGAGCAGAAAACGGTCAATGAAGTCCAGCTTTAAGCCGTCCCAGTTGTATTTTTTCACATAGTCGCAATAGATGTCAATCAAAAACCTGCGAACCTCGGGGAAGCGAGGGTCAAGAACACTTGCAAAAACTCCGGGACGGGAGCAAAGATACTTGCCCTTGAAGCGGTCATAATTCTTACTCTTGAAGCCTACGAAGGGAACTGAAAACCATACCATAAATTTCATTCCCAGCTTGTGTATCTCATCGACAAAGTATGCCATGTCGGGTATTTTACTTTCGCAAATTTCCCAATCTCCGCAAAAAGCGTAGCCGTCAAGGTTGGAGTCGGTTTGCCATCCATCGTCAACAATTACCGTTTCCATGCCCAATTCCTTGGCTATTTTGCACTCGTAAATTATTTCCTCGGGTATTGTTCTTTTGTGGAAGCTGTACCAGCAGGAGTAAAGAGGCAAGCGAGCCCCCTTTGGAACATAAGCATTTTTATAACCAAGCTCCGTCCACCAATCCTTAATAGCAATAACGGACTTATAAAACGGAATAAGACGGCGGTCAATCCTGATAATAACCTCATATTCCTTCATCATAGGGCAAATTTTTGAAAATAAATTAATTTGAAGGCGAACGCATCCGTTTTCCTCTACCACTCCCGCCATAATTTCCGCAGGAATCGCAGGGTCAGACAAAGCAACCGTCAGCCTGTTTTTGTTTGCCTTGCTGTAAACGCAAACAAGAGGCATACCGCTTGCCACTCCGCTGTCATTGGTGCGCATTCCCCATTCGGGCGTTAGATTATGCTGCTGAAATGATTTAGATGACCAAAAGCCATACATGTCAACTTGGTCCTCTTCCCAAATTATGGAATATACACTTGGACGTGTGGGCTGAGAAAACTCAATTTTAAGCCTGTACTCGCAAATTTCCCCATCCCTTATTTGCACAAGCTCCTCTTTTGCAATATTATTTTCAGTTTTAATTTTCAATTTGTTCAGCATGGTGTACCCTCGTTTTAAATTATAATTTATTCCATTATATGTTAGCATAAAAACAACGTAAAAGCAAGTGTATTTTAACAAAGGTTCCCAAAAACCGACCTAATATACGTATTTTCAAAAAACTCTACTGACGGTAGATGTTTTTAAAATCTCTGCTCATATTCATCGGTTGACAATCAGCTGTAAATAAAATATAATATAATCAAGTAAGCCAAAAGGAGTAGCCATGCCAAATAAATGCAATTATGAAAAAGCTTTTTCGATAAATGTGCGCAGGTTGCGTAAAAAACTGGGAAAGACACAAAAAGCATTAGCAGATGCTATAGGATATTCAGAAAAAACAGTAAGTAAATGGGAAACCGAGGGAAGCATTCCATCCATAGAAGCGCTTTTCAGAGTAGCCAATATATTTCACGTGAGTATAGTGGAGCTGTTTAGATGCGATGAGGGTATATACTATCTGGGAATTGACGGAGGCGGAACCAAGACAGAGTTTGCATTGTCAGATTTTGAAGGCAAAATTGTTTGTCGACTCTTTATGGATGGTTGCAATCCCAATACTGTTGGTATAGAGAGGACAAAATGCATAATTGAGGACGGTATTATTCAGGTATGTAAGGATGTTCCCTTTTCGTCCGTAGCCGTATATGCGGGAATTGCCGGTTGCGCATCAGGTAATTATGCAGATGAAGTTAAATCAATGCTGGAAAAAATGTCCTTTGCTGCCTGTGATGTGGGCAGTGATAATAACAATATAGTTGCCGCAGGTCTTGGCGATAATGAGGGAATTACAGTTATTCTCGGAACAGGAATTTGTTCTTATGTCGTTAAGCGGAATGAAATAAAAAGGATTGCAGGCTGGGGATATTTATTTGACAATGGCGGAAGTGCCTTTCATATTGGCAGAGATGCCCTGAATGCTTATTTCTCCGCATATGATGGCTCAGGTGAGGAAACATCCTTGGTACAAAGGATAAAAGAAACCTTTAGCTATTCAAACGCAGATTTCCTTGAGTATTTATATAACGGTGGAAATAAAGTTGTGTCTTCGTATGCTATGTGCGTTTTTGAGGAAGCCGAAAAGGGTGACCGAGTAGCTGTTAATATACTTAAGAAAAACATAGATGAAATTACCCGACTTCTCCGTACTTCGCTTTCTCATTTTTCAACATATAATGAGAAGATTCCCGTTATACTCGGCGGAGGCTTGACTAATCAGGCGCTCTTGCTACCGTATCTTACCACCGCTCTTGGAGAGGACACGAAAAGATGTAATATTCAAATTTTGTCCGTGCCACCGGTTCAAGGGGCTTTGGAGCTTGCAAAATCTCTTTGGAGGAAAAAGAAACAATGACGGGTGAGCATAAAATATTAAAAACAGAGATGCGTAATCCTCGCACCGCAAATATTGACCGTATGACAACCGCTGAGATGCTTGACTCTATTCAAAAGGAAAACGAAAATGCTACTTTGGCGGTAAGGCAAGCGCTTGGCAAAATTGAAATCGCCTGTGATATAATCGCAGAAAAGCTTCTATGCGGTGGCAGGCTTATCTATATTGGAGCAGGGACCTCTGGCAGACTTGGAGTTTTGGATGCCGCTGAGTGCCCGCCAACCTTCGGAGTATCAAGAGATACGGTAATCGGGATTATTGCAGGCGGAGAAAAATGTATGATTCAAGCCGCCGAGGCAGAGGAAGACAATTACGAAAGCGGTAACAAGGATTTAAAGGACAAGCAGCTTACAAAGGATGATGTTGTAGTTGGAATATCTGCATCGGGTAATGCAAGGTACATAATAGGAGCTCTTGATTATGCTAACGACTTAGGCTGTGCAACAATAGGAATTACCTCTAACGAGGATACACTTATAACCAAGTGTGCAAGGGTCTCAATCGTAGCTGATACAGGGGCAGAGGTTATCACAGGCTCGACTCGTATGAAGGCAGGAACTGCTCAAAAAATGATTTTGAATATGCTTTCCACAGTGGCTATGATAAAGCTTGGCAATGTCTATGAAAATATGATGATAAATTTACGCCCTACCAACGAAAAGCTCACACTTCGTATGATAAGAATAGTTACTGAAATCATCGGGGTGAACGAAACCGAGGCAAGAAAATTACTTGACGAATCTGATTGGAGTATAAGGGCGGCTATTGAGAAGCATAACGCTTGTAGCTAACATACAACGGTTTAGAAAAGAGAATTATTATGCGATTTTTAAAAACCTTCAAATTCAAAAACGGCTTTACGTTAAGACTTGATTTTGAAAACGGTAATTTATATTATACCGTTACAAACGAAAAACACGAATACAGGTTTTTCTCAAATGATACCTTGAAAACGGTGGGCTATTACAATATGCTCGGCTCCCACATAGAGACCCAAGAAAGCGAAAATTCCTTAACAATTCACGCTTGTCCGACAGATGAAAGCGCCACTCCTATCGGTCCCGTTACAGCTCACTATAATTTTGAGATTTGCGGTGACAATGCTCTTAGTGTGCGTACATATTTTACATCAGCCATTAGGTTGCCTATTCATATGATGTCTTGGATGGACTTGAAATTTGAGAGAAATAAGCTTGACACCTGTCAAGGCTTTGACCCTGACTTTTCGGTTGGCGTTAACGATATAACTCACCAAATTACACTTTCAAACGCTGCTTTGTGCGACGGTTACGGCTATGTTATGCTATCAAACGCAGGCTGTACATCCTTTGCGCCAAAAAGCGTTAATACAGTCGTTCCGTATCTTTCGGGGGATGGTGAGGTCGAATTTTGCTCACTGAAAAGCAATGTAGGCACAAAAATAGATTTCTTTTTGAATATGCTAAGTGAGCCCTACGCTTTATCATCGGTTATTTCCTTCGGTCAAGGCAAGCCTGTATTGCCGACTGTTACAAGGGAATTTTTTGCAAAGGCTACAAAAATAAGCGGCGACAGATATGAAATTACAAGCGGTCGCTTGACAAGTGCAGTTTACATACGAAAAGACGGAGCTTCACTTGCCAAAACATCTCTTTTGGACTTTAAGCCCACAGACGAGCCTTGTGTAAACCCCATGACCACTCTAAAAATAAAGAATCTTAAAACAGGTGAGGTTGAAAGCTTTTCATCGGAGCGAGGCTGGAATAATGTTAGGGCTTGGAGTGGCAAAAATGAGCTTCGCGTAGTTTTTGAATTTCCTCATTCGTTGCCGATTCGTGTAATTATCACAATGAGGGCTTACCGAAAGGATGAAATCACCTTCGGCTTACAGGTTATAAACGATTCACCCGATTACACAGTATTATCGTCATCTGTTCCGTCGATTTCCTTTGTAGGATATGAAAAGCCACATCTGTTTATACCGCAGGCAAGCGGTCAGATTTTCGATAATGCCTACGAAAAAGAGGTGCATTGGAACTCTCATTATCCTAACGGCTTTGGATGTGTTTCTCCCGTGCTTGGAATTTATGAGCCGACAAAGGAAAAAGCAAACGGACTTTATGTGGCTGTTCATTCTCCAAGCGCTGAAAGATGCGATATGAGATGCGATATGTTCAGACGCGGAGAGGGAAGCTTTTCATTTGAATATCCATCTATCGGAATGGGAAAAGCTTACAACTCCTTTGAGCCACTCGGTAAGGTTGTTATGCGCGTTTTAGACGGGGATTGGTACGATATGGCGTGTATATACGAGGAATATGTTAAAAATCACGCAGAATGGTATGCTCCAATCGGCAGATACGATACACCCGTCTGGTTTAAGGATGTTCCCGTTTGGCTTATGGACTGGATGCCTAACGACAATCCCGAGGCAGAGCCTGTTCCGATTTCTTTAAGAAGCCTTGTCCCACCAAAGCCCGATGATTGGAAAAACAAGCCTATTGAATTTGCCAAAAAGCTTGGACTTCCTGTTGGCTATCATATTTACAATTGGCACGAAATTCCATTTAACAACGACTATCCATACTATTTCCCTGTAAAGGATGGATTTATGGAAAGCATTGAGGAATTTCACAAAAATAATGTATATGTAATGCCTTATATCAACGCCCGACTTGTCGATACAAGAACAAGTGACCTTTCAACCGAGAAATTTGAAAGAGAATTTTCAGAGGGCGCAACACTTGATGTAAACGGCAATTTATGTATTGAAACATACGCCTCACACGAGCCGGACGGTTCACTTTGCCGCTTAGCTGCCATGTGTCCGTCAAGTCATATTTGGCGTGAAGCGTTGGCAGGTGTCATTGGAAAGCTGTCAAAGGAATGCCATGTTGACGGTGTTTATCTTGACCAGGTTAGCGCATCTGATGCAAATTTATGCTGTGCGCCCCATCACAATCACGAGGGAGGCGGTGGCTCATGGTGGGTTCGTTCCTACAAGAGCATTATGTCACGTCTTAAGGAGGAATGCTACGACAATTGCATTTTCACAAGCGAATGTAATGCCGAGCCTTACGCCGACCAATTTGACGGATTTTTAACATGGGCGTGGGTTGCAACAAACTATGTGCCCTTCTTCTCAAAGATATATGCAGGTCACGTGGTTATGTTTGGCAGAAGCACCAACGGATACAAAAAGGCAGACAAGGAATATTTCAGATTTCACGTGGGTCAAAGCGTTATGTTCGGTCAACAAATCGGTTGGATTAATGCCGACGTTGTTGATGATGAAGAAAAAATGGTGTATTTATCCCGTATGTGCCAAATGAGATATGATTTCAAGAATTATTTTAACTACGGTAAAATGCTTCGTCCGCCAAAAACAAGCGATTTTATTCCGAGCTTTGTTACAGACAGCGCAATCGGCTTTTCCGATGTTCATAAAGCCCCCTTAATCCTTTCATCCTGCTGGGAAAATGATGAAAGCGTTGTTATGCTTATCACAAATTGCGATAAAAAGGAATATACCTTAACATATGACGCCCCGTTTGACAGCTTTGATGAGGTTAAATATTACGGACAAGGTAAGGCGTCATCTATTGTTAATTCAAAAATCAATGTCACAATCACTCCCGAAAGCGCTATTGCAATTGTAAAGAGAAGGTAAGGCCAATAAAATGGAAATTAAACGACTAAAAAAAGAGAATTATGATGAATTAATTTCACTTTTGAACCTTGTTTTCTCAAAACAAAATAACTGCGTAATGGATTTTGAAAGGGAGCTGCCCAATATGTGCGTAAGAGACGACGCACATATGAAAAAGCATATTGGACTTTTCGTAGATAATATGCTTGTTTCGGTTGTGGGAGTTTATCCCTTGCCCACCAAGGTTTTGGATAGTGAAATTAATTTTTGCACCGTTGGAAATGTTGCCACGCATCCCGATTACGAGGGACGCGGTTATATGAACCTTTTGCTTAACAAGGCTATGGAAATTGTAAAGGAAGAAAAATACGATGCTTGCCGTCTTGGCGGTAACAGAGCAAGATATTTGCGCTTTGGCTTTGAGCTTTGCGGCAGGAATTACTCTTATTACATAACGCCAAATAATGTAAAAAAATCACCGCTTTGGGACTACGGTCAAAACACAAGGGTAAATGAGATTTTGCCAAGTGATGAAAATTCTTTAACCTTTGCAAGAAAGCTATATCATCAAAGTAAGGTAAGCACGCTAAGAGCAGATAACGACATAATGTACAGAGTAATGACAGCGTGGAAAAATACCCCCTATTTAGTATCTAAAAATGATGTGCCTATCGGTTATTTTACTTTGACACCCGACAAAAAAACGGTTTCGGAAGCATATGCCACCAACCAAAAATCCTATTTAGATACGGTTGTCGCAATTTCAAATTACTTAAATGGCGATTTTTCAATAACCTTGCCTCAGCACGATATAGATTTGTTAAGAGAAATGAATAAATGCGCCGAATATATGAGCATACAAACCCCATCGAATTTTAATATAGTAAACTTTGAAAAGGTGGTCGACGCTTATATCAAATTAAAGGCAAGCTATACCCGTTTGGCGCACGGATGCGTAACTGTTGATATAAAAGAGTACGGAAAAATCAAAATTTTCGCAAATGAAGACGGCTGTGGCTGTGTCAGCTTTGACGGCGAGTGTGATTTTGAGCTTTTGAAATCGGACGCAACGAGATTTATCTTCGGAATGCACGACCCTGTGTCTGTAATTGAGCCGAGTTTGTTCGTAAAAGCCAATTTACCGCTGCCCCTTTCTTGGAATACACAAAACAGAGTGTAGATAATCAATCATAACAAAAATGCACTATTTTCATGTTCAAGTTATTAAATATTTTTTTATAAAGGAGAAAATATAATGAAAAAGAAAATTCTTTTAGTCGCATTGGCAGTTGCTATGTTCGTATGTCTTTTTGCAATTTCTGTTTCGGCAGCAGCAGATCCGTACGCTTCATATTACGATAAGACATATGTAACTACTGACAATGTTGAGCTGACACTTTACGAAAAGGATGGCGACACATTTTATCCGCTTGCATGGTTCTATGATAGCGAAACTGCTAAATATGAGAGCTTTAGAGTAGGAACAGAGGTTATTTTTACGCAGGCTGATGGCGTAACACCGTTATCGGCAGGTAATGATTTTACCCAGAACACACCTGTAAAATTTGCCGATGAAAGCGTAACATATGGCATAGCTAATATGATACTTGTAAACCTACAGGGAAGCGCAATTAATATGTTTAGCGGTGACTGGTCCAGCTTGCCGATTCAGGCAATTTACAACAACACCTCACTCGCCTACATTAACGGAAGTGCATTTAACAAAAACCAAAGCCTTACAGTATTTGATATTCCAAAGGCACATACAGGAAAGCTTGCATTTAATAAATTTTGCCTTGCAAACTGCCCTAATTTAAAGGAGCTTTACATTCCACAAAATGCACATTTCAGAGACACATCAGCATTTGAATATTCCGGACTTGTAAAGGTGGAATTTGCAGAAAATTGGGCTCCAATTGAACACTTTTCCAATGAAAGCAAGGATCCAACTCTTCCGGGTTATACATTCAATCAATGTAAACAGCTTCAAGAGGTTAAGCTTCCAAGCAACCTTTTATCTATAGGAAATTTTGACTTTTATCAATGTGTTAACCTTGTATCAGTTGAGCTTCCTACATCACTTACATCTATAGGTAATGCTGCATTTAAGGATTGTGATATTCTTGAATCAATATATCCGGCAGGTCAAGCGCCCGTTAAGTATGCTATAATTTTACCTGAGGGAATTGAAGCAATTGGCGTTAGCACTCTTTGGGGCGTTGATACAATTAAGTATATTAAGCTTCCAAGCACACTTCAAACTCTTGGTGCAGAGGCTTTAAGAAACAACGATAACTTAGAATACATTGACTATAATAACTGTGGTATTACCGGCACATTAAATAATTATGATTATTATGACAACAAAAAGATGGTAGCTGTTTCATTGCCAAGCGGTATTACGTCATTAAATGCAAAACAAGTATTTACTAATTGCTCAAG
>JAFTZI010000155.1 GCA_017461055.1 Clostridia bacterium
ATTCAGTCTTATCAAAACCTCGGGCACAGATTTTCATTACATCGACTCCCCTGCAAACGGCGGAATTTTCACCGAAACGGAAATCACCTCTATGCCACAGCTTGTACAAGTTCTAAAATCCGGTAACTATACATTAAATAATGCACCGTGAGCTCAAAGCTCACGGTGCATTTTCTTGCCATATTCTTCGTTATACAGCTTTTTGTTATTTAATTAGCACTTTTTACAATGTCATTATATGAAACAAAGTAGTAATTGCCCACCTGTTCGCCATTGTTTGTTGCCTGCATATATGAGTATTCGGTCTTTTCACCGTCGCTCAACTCAACATATGCTCCCATTGCAATTAACGCGTCCTTATGCTCAGGTGTTGTAAAGCCAATTACTTTTAGCTCGAAGGATGCAATTTCACGGTTTGCAATCTCGGCATTGATAACACCGTCTGCTGCGGTTCCGTTTTCGTCAAATATATCAGCACCGTTAAGTTTTGTTTTTAATGCTACAAATATACCGTATTTTAAGGTTTTTTGTGTTAATGCTGTATATTCTGTAGCAGCATTGATATTTATTGTAAAGCCGATTGCAATTCCGTTGCCGGTGTTGGACACAGAATAGCCTTGGCAGGTAAACAGAGCCGAGAAGCTTGCCTCCTGCTCCCTTGACGCAATTTCATCGCAATACAAGCATTTGTATTCCTTTGCGCCCGGCTTATCATAGCCATTTGTAAACACAACATTTGTCAAAATGTCACTTACTGTGTGGTCTGCCAAGGGAAGCTCTGACAAATCTGTACCAAGTGCCTCGTACGTTACACCGTTAAGCGCTGTTTGCTTGTTTGCTACTGAGGAATAGCTATTCTCACGGTAATCAATTCCGCAAGAGCAATCCGTAACGTAACCGACTGTTCCGGGTGTTACACAGGTTGACTCTGTAATAACATCTTGTGTGTATGCGTGTCCAATACCCTTGTAAATTACATAGTTGCTTGAGGAGGTTACGCTTGACATATCTGAATCTGCTGTGTAGATATAAACTGTATAGTTACCGGCTCTGTCGTTAAATGCTTCAGCGTGGAATGAAAGCTCTTCACTGTGTGCATAAACGGCCATATCGCAAAGCGGCTCATATGCATTACCCGGCTTTTTAGTGCTGAGTGTCCATTTGCCGATATAGGTTATGTCCATTAGAACAACCTTTGAAAGATATGAGTTGCCTCCGAATACTGAGGTTGCTGAATTGTCATCACCAAGAGACTTGCTTGCAATAGCGTTTGCGCCAACATATACATACTTAATTGTAGTAGTTTCCGCAAAGGATTTTTTACCAAGAGTTACTGTTGAGTTATCCGGAATAACAACCTCTTCAATGGCTGAAGATCTAAATGCATCCTCGTTAAACTTGTATGTGCTTCCTGCTATCATTTCAAAATGCTTAAACGCTTTGTTCGAGAAAAAGCACTGGTATCCAACTGTAATGCTTGCGCCTGCCTTGGTATTTGAAATTTTTTCAACCTTAGAGCTTTTAAGTGAGTCGAAGGTAACGGTTGCGGCGCCTATGTTGATATTTTTGATTCCTGTCATTGCTGTAAGTGAATATATCTTGATTTCAGCACCGTCAAGAACATTAACGGTTTCAACTGTACTGTTTGCAAAGCCAAAGAATTCATCAACACCGTCAGGAATATCAAACGCAACTATTTGGTCGGCTGTAAATTCAGCTGTGTCCTTTAAGCCACCTACATAGCAAGTAGCCGCTGCACCTACTCCGTTATACATAAAGTCTAAAACATCACCTGCCAAGACTGTGTATGTCTTCAAGCCATTTTCGGTTCTTACTGTTACGGAAATTGGCGTGTTCTTAGGTGAATAAACGGTAATTGTTTGCTTGGCTGCGCCACAAATTGAACAAGCGTGTATATCTATTCCTGCGCTATTAGGAGTTGCCTCAACGCTTTGCTCCATGTCCTTTTCCCAGTTATGAACGCAGTCCGTTGCCACGACATTATAGGTTGTTGTACCGTCACTGTTTTCTGTTGGCTCAAGCATAAGAGTTTCAGGCAGGAACATTGAAATACGATCAGCGTCTGCTGCTGAAACGGTAAATGAACCGTTTGTTATTTCAAATATATTGAACCTGTTTGTCATCATAAAGTCGTTAAGTATAAGCGCGCTCGAATTTGTAAACGTGATATTACCGCCAAGTGTAACGTTCATATATGCGGATGTTGCACTTTGATTTCTAAAATCAAGGAAGCTTGTTGAAACGTTAATTCTTGCAGTGCTTGCAATATAGCACCTTGCATTTTCAACCGCTGGGTCAATGCGTGCAACACTCTTTGCTGTAATATCGCCTGCAATTACCATATCAGGCATATTGTAGCCTGCCTTAATGCTCTTATCGTACAGCAAGTGATACGGTGTTATAATTTTAACATCCTTACCTATCCAAAAGAGCTGTGGGTTTCCTTCATCACCATATCCGTGTGCCGAAAAATATGCAAAGCCTCTATCGTCCTTGCTTGTTGTTGTAGGTGTGTGAGTAATAGTACCCTTACCGTGAATAATAAGCGCACCACGTCCAACACTTATAGCATTGTTGTCTACGGTAATTGTGAGATTGTGACCGTTAAGGTTGATTTCCGCAGTGTCCCAGCCTGCACTAAGCTGCTTAGTTGATGTTATATCAGCGCCGAGCTTAACATAAACGGATTTTTGATCATCGTTTAACGCGCTGATAAGGTCATCCATATTATAAACTGTGATACCGTATGCCTCATATAGACGAGTTGACTTGGTAAAGGTAACCCTTTGACCCGGGTCATACAAATTTCCCACCTCATCAAACCAACCGTAAAACTCCTTATCTACAACTGTTCCATCAGTTAAGGTAAAGGTTGCATCCTTTGACAATTTGGTTTCTAAGAGGGTAAAGCTGCCGTCATCATTTTGAGTTGCTGTTTTACGCACACTACCGTTATGATTATTGTATGTAACCGTAATTGCGTCCTCTGCTGATACTGTTATTGCACAAACGGTCATCAATATTGAGGCAATCACAACAACCATTAATGCAACTGTAAATAGCTTTTTCTTCATAATTTCTCCTTTTCTGCTTCTATAAAACTTTCCCCTTTTATTATATCACTTCAATACATTTTTTTCAAGGGTTATTTTATAATTTGTAGCTTATAATTAATATTTTATAATTGATAGTATACAAATGCACCCCAAAGGTGTCTATCCCTTGGGGTGCATATCATTTTGCAGCAAATATTCTTTTTGATTTTATTTATTCACCTTAAATAATCTGCGAAGAATTGGCGCTAATATTTTAGGTGATTTTATAAGTACGATTTTCATATAAACTCTCCTGTAATGACTTATACTAAGAGCATTTGGCCCTTGGCAAAGACCGATTAAGCCTTAGTATATTGCTTTCGTGAGGGTGCGCCTACTACATATTATGGAGATTTTATATATTTGCTACTTTTATTTTTTCCAGCTTGGCTTTTTCTTTAAGATGTCGTACAGGCTGACGTAGCTTTGGTGACGGGTCTTTTCAATTTCGCCGCTCTTAACCCTTGCAATTACGTCACAGCCCTCCTCCTTGGTGTGCGAGCATTTTGTGTACTTACACTTGCCAACGGAGTCTTTAAGCTCTCTGAAGGTGTAAATCAAATCATCCAAGGAAAAGAAGTCAAAGCGTTCAAAATCAAGAAGTGAAAAGCCCGGGGTATCTGCCAAGTAGCCATTATATTCACTGCCCAAAAGCTGACTTAAGGAAAACAGCTCCGTATGCCTTGTGGTGTTTTTGCCACGCTCGATTTTGTGGCTTAAGTCCCCTGTTTCCAAGCTAAGCGAAGGGAATATTGCGTTCATAAGCGTGCTTTTGCCTGCTCCCGACACGCCCGCAAAGGCGCAAATGGGGGCATTGCTTTTTGTACGCTTTTTTAAATATTCACGCACATGATCTATGCCCTCTCCCTGCTCGGATGAGGTAATAAAAACATCAAAGCCGCTGTGACGGTAAATCTTGTACATATCATTAGCAAAGTCCTTTTCAAGATCGGACTTGGTAATTAAAATTACAGGCTCGATTTTGTTATGCTCCGCTATTGCAATCATCTTATCAATTATTTCAAATGATGGCATAGGCTTTTTACAGGGAATAACCACAAATATTATATCAAGGTTGGCAAGCGGTGGGCGAATAAGTGAGTTTTTTCTTTCAAGTATGCTTTTGCAGAAAAAGCTACCGTCATTTTGCGGCTCTACCTCTACCCTGTCTCCTGTCAAAAGCACAAGCTTTTCATGTCTGAAGGCTCCCCTTGCGCGAAGGTTAATTTCCTTATTTCCGCTATACTCGCTGTCTAATCTGACTGTGTAAAGTCCGCCAACGCCCTTTAAAACTGTTCCCTTTATCATTTTACTTCCTTTTTTCTTGAAAAGGCTTTTTTGATTTTACGGACTATATCACCAAATCTGCTGTAATTGGGTAGCTCCTTAAATCTCAGCTTCTTGTTCTTTCTTAATCTCTTCATATAGCCAAGCATTTCCTCGGCTGTGTCAAATCTGTCGTCTGCTGACTTACTCATTGCGCACAAGATAATTTGCTCAAGTCCCTTTGGCACATTTGAGTTTAAGCTTCTTGGCATTTCGGGCTCCTCGGTTATATGCTTAACCAAAATATCGCAGGGGCTGTCTCCGTTAAAGGGAGTTCTGCCTGTGCTAAGCTCGTACAGGGTTGCGCCAAGAGAATATATATCTGTTCTTGCATCTACCCTTTTGCCTCTTGCCTGCTCCGGTGACATATAGTAAACCGTGCCTATTGCCTTGTCTGTTATTGTAACGGTTTCGGTGTTTGGAACCTTGGCAATGCCGAAATCCATCATTTTGATTTGACCGTTTTGCAAAACCATTATATTTTGAGGCTTAATGTCTCTGTGAATAATCATATTCTCGTGAGCCTCGGAGATTGCATTCAACACCTGAATACCGTAGCTCATAATCTCATCAAAGCTAAGTGGACCCTTTTTGCCCACTAAGTAATTTTTAAGAGTAATTCCGTAAACGTATTCCATAACCATATACTTAACCTCGCCTGTTACGGAAACATCAAATACTCTTACAATGTTAGGATGCTGAATGGTGGATTGCGCCTTGCCCTCGGTTTTAAAGCGTCTTACAATTACCTCGTCAAGCGCCGCCTCCTCCTTAAGCATTTTTACAGCAACGGTCATATCGTTAAGTGTTATGTCTCTGGCTCTGAACACCACAGCCATACCGCCAACGCCAATTAAATGCTCAAGGACATAGCGCTTATCAAGTAAGTGTCCTAAATATGCTTTATATTTATCATATTTTTCGTTCTTTTCTCCCAAAACGCGTCCCCCCTTAAACCTTAATTAAAGCAACGGTAATGTTATCCCCGCCGCCGTTGTTGTTTGCTGTATCAATTAATTTTCTCGTCTTTATGTTCAAGCCGATTTCGTCAATTCTTTTTGCTAAAGCATCATTGGAAACTATATCGCAAATTGTTTCATCATTTACATAGTTGCAAAGACCGTCTGAGCAAAGCAAAATAAATGTTCCGTTGCTGACACTTGACCTATATAAATCCGGGTCAACGGAAATTTCCGTGCCCACTGCCCTTGTAATTACGTTTTTATGTAAGGCGTACTCGGCATCATCCTTTGTGATTTTGCCACTGTCAAGTAAAAATTGAACGTAGGAATGGTCCTTTGTAATTTGTCTTATTTTGCTTCCCTTCATAAAGTACATTCTGCTGTCCCCTACGTTTAAGCAAAATACCGTATTGCCAATTACAAGAGCCGATACAAGAGTTGTACCCATTCCCCTCAGCCTTGGGTTTTCCTTAGCATAGAGATAAACTGCCTCGTTTGCCTTGGCTAAAGCCTGCTTCATTGTTTTTCTTACAGCATTGGCGCTAAAGCCCCTGTCGGGTCTTCCCACATACGGAGTTATAAACTCGTCAACCACCTGCGCAAATGCTTCTGACGCTAAGCGTGAGGCTTCCTCTCCGCCCTTTGCGCCGCCCATACCGTCACATACAACGCACAGACAGGTTTTTTCTGAATATTTTTTTAAGATGAAGGTATCCTGGTTAACGTCCCTTACCATACCCACATCTGTATTTCCTGTACAAATCATCTGTTTTCAGTCATCCTTCTTTTCCTGTCTTCTTAACTGACCGCAGGAGGCATTTATATCTGAGCCAAGCCTTCTTCTGACGGTTGCATTTATGCCAAGAGACACTAATTTATTTTTAAAGGCGTTTACATTTTTCGAGGTTTCCAGCCTTGTTTCCTTAACCTCATTCAAGGGTATTAAGTTAACGTGGCAGGGTCCGTGAATGTACCTTTTAAGTATAGAGGCAAGACGGGCGGCTCCCTCTTGGGTATCGTTTTTGTCTGCAATTAATGTGTACTCAAAGGAAACACGTCTGCCTGTTTTCTTAAAATATGTATCGCAAGCCTTGAGCAGCACCTCTATCGGATATTTGTTATTTACAGGCATAATTCCGCTTCTTACACCGTTATCGTATGCGTGCAGGGAAATGGAAAGGGTTATTGGTAAGCCCTCATCCATAAGCCTTTCTATTTTATCAACAAGTCCACAGGTGGAAACGGAGATATGTCTTAGTCCTATGTTAAGACCATCCTCGGAGCTTACAAGACGTAAAAACTTAATAGTATTACCGTAATTATCAAGTGGCTCACCTATTCCCATCATAACTACGTTGGAAATACGCTCCCCTGTATCCTTTTGCGCGGCTATAATTTGTCCAAGCATTTCAGAGGGTAAAAGGTCACGCACTCTGCCAAGCAGGGTTGATGCGCAAAATTTGCAACCCATTCTACAGCCTACCTGCGAGGAGATGCAAAGGGTATTACCGTGCTCATACCTCATAAAAACGGACTCAATGTATTCTCCGTCAATCAGCTCAAACAAATATTTAACTGTTCCGTCAAGCTGAGATGTCAGCTTTCTTTTTATGGTTGGCAAGCGAAATTCGCACACGTCATCAAGCTTTTTTTGCAAAAGCGAGGGAATATTCTTCATTTCGCTTCCCCACATTCCCTTGTTAATCCAGCCATAAATCTGCTTTGCTCTGAATTTTGGCTCGCCGATTTCCAAAACGATTTTTTCAACCTCAGCCATAGTTAGAGAAAGAATATCATATTTGCTATTTTCCATTATTTCACCCTTCTTAGCCAAAAAGTACCCGTTCGAACGCGCCTAAAAGGTGATATGACGGTACTTTTCGGCACATAATGCCTTGAAATATTTTTACTTTTTGGCTAACTTGGCTATAAAAAATCCGTCTGTGTCTGTGATATGGGGCAAAAAGGTGTACATTCCATTTTGCGAGCATATTTCCCCAATGCTAAAGTCCACATATTCAAAGTCCTTATTTTCCTCTAAGAATTTAAGAACGTTATTTTCGTTTTCTTCCTTGCAAAGAGTACAGGTTGAATATATTAAATACCCACCCTTTTTTACGTATTTTGAAGCGTTGGAAAGAATGTCGTACTGAACAGACGGAAGAGATAAAATATTATCAATGGGCTTATATTTTATATCGGGCTTTTTGAATATTACTCCAAGACCCGAGCAGGGCACGTCGCATAAAACCCTGTCAAAATATCCGTCGTACTCACTTACATATTCCTTTGCGTTTTGCTCTTTGACCTTAATTATGTCAATGCCAAGACGCTTTGCTCCCTTTTCAACCAAGCTAAGCTTGTTTTTGTGCAAATCAGAAGCGACAACCTCACCCTCATTTTCCATATCAATGGAAACGGAAAAGGTTTTTCCACCCGGGCAAGCGCAAACATCTGCCACCCTTTCGCCCTTTTTCGCGCCTACCGCCAAGGAGCATACACGTGAGGACTCATCCTGCACAAACACCTTACCCGTGTCGATTAAATCGGCTATTTCTCCGATTGTAGCCCCACATTTTATAATATTGCAATCGTATTTTGAATACTCAGGCGCAAAGCCCAAATCCGCCAAGCAGTCAAAAACCTCTTGGCTCGTTGTCTTTAAGGTGTTAACCCTTAAGGACAAATCATAGTCCTTTGAATTATACCTTAAAAGGCTAAGGGCGATTTCGTCCCCGTAGGACGAGCGAAACAGGTCAATAAGTTCCATTGGGATTGAAGCCTCAAGGCTTGTCCTTTCCCAAATGTCGCTTGGCAGGCTAACGTGCTTTTTATTTCTTAAAAAGCTCCTTAAAATTGCATTAACAAAGCCCTTTGACCTTTTGGGCGCTAAATTCACGCTTTCGTCAACCGCTGAATAGTCGGGTATTCTGTCCGTAAATATAAGCTGATAAAGACCGAGTCTTATGGCATTTAAGGTTTCTGTGTCAATGTCTTTAATTTTTGTCTTGGAGTACTGACCGATTACGTAGTCAAGATAAAGCCGCTTTTCCGTAACTCCAAGATATAAAAGCGTATATAGAGAGGAGTCGGCTTTTTCCATTTTCGCACGCTTTAATACTGTATTTATTTCAATGTTTGTAAAGCATCCCTGAGAGTCGCTTTTTACTAAGGACTCAAGGGCTAATTTTCTTGGATTATCCACACGTATCCCCTCCTTTTTTTAATTTATAACAAAGAATTTGGCAAATTAATTCTAACCTAAAATATCTCCCACGTTTATTTTGCGTCCGTTAATAAACGAGGAAGCGCTCATTCTGCCCTTGCCCTCGGGTATTATTTCATCAAGGACAATTACTCCGTCCAAGCAGCCCACATAAATTCCGTCCTTTAAGGAAACCACCTTGCCTGCGTCTGCGCTTTTTACATCGCTTGAAATATGCGCCCTTGTTACCTTTAATATTTTACCGTCGGGCAATTTGGTAAAGGCTAAGGGAATGGGGGAAAGTCCTCTTATTTGGTCGTGCACGCTTTTTACCGATTTATTAAAATCAATTAAGCAGTCAGCCTTAGTAATCTTTTCCGCATAGGTAAACTCGTCAGGCTGAGGGGTAAAGCTTGCTTCATTATTTTTAAATAATTCTATTGCCTTTAAAAGTCCCTTTTCTCCTGCTATGGCAAGCTTGTCGTGTACGCTTTCAAAGTTATCATTTTCCTCAATTGCTACCCTTTCCACAAGCATAACATCGCCTGTGTCAAGCCCTACATCCATTTTCATTACACTAACGCCAGTTTCCCTCTCTCCGTCAATGATAGCTCGTTGAATGGGGGCGGCGCCACGGTATTTAGGTAAAATTGATGCGTGAGCATTAATGCAACCGTATTTGGGGTAGTCCAAAACATATTTCGGAAGTATTTTTCCGTACGCTACAACTATAATTAATTCCGGGTCAAGCTCCTTTAAGGTATCAAGAAAGGCTCCGTCCTTAAGGGTTACGGGCTGATATACAGGCAAGCCTGCATCAAGCGCATATTTCTTTACGTCGCTTGGAGTTAAAACCATTCCTCTGCCCTTTGGCTTGTCCTGTGTTGTAACTACTCCTACGATATTTTCTCCCGCCTCATAAATTGATTTTAAGCAATTCATAGCAAATTCGGGAGTACCCATAAATAATATTCTCATTATTCTTCCTCTTCCAATTCCTCGGGACTTAACATTCTTATAGCCTTATCTGTGTAGATAATTCCGTCTAAATGGTCAACCTCGTGGCAAATTGCCTTTGCTAAAAGGTCATAGCCTGTCAGCTCAAATTCCTTGCCCTCTCTGTCAAGAGCGCGAACGGTTACGCACTGAGGACGCTTTGTAACGCCCCATTTGCCGGGCAAGGAAAGGCAGCCCTCAAGCCCCTGTTGCTCGCCTGTCTTTTTTGTAATTACAGGGTTAATAAGCTCAAATAAGCCGTCCTCTGTTTCAATAACGACCACTCGTCTTAAAACGCCAACCTGTACAGCGGCAAGACCGCATCCGTTTGCATTTCTCATAGTTTCTATCATATTATCAAGAAGCTCTGTTATTCTCGGTGTTATTTCGGTAACCTCAGAGCTTTTTCTTCTTAAAAATTCTAAATCCTCATTTTCCTTAACTATTTTCAACAGTGCCATATTCTGCTCCTTTAAATGTTAGATGGGTTAAAGTCAATTGACATAAAATTCCTGTCGCTTGCCCTTGTGTAGTTTATGTAAATATTTGAAAATACCTCTTTAAGCTTATTATTAAGCTTGCATTTTATAAGTATTCTCTTTCTGTATCTTCCGTTTGATTTGTAAATAGGTGCTTCAAAGGGTCCGTATGCCTTGACGGGAGTGCCGATTTTTGTTATTTCCCTTTCAAGCTCCTTTATAACACGCCCTGCTCCCTCGTTAAGCGTAGCCTCCTTTACGCTGGACAGCGTAATTACCGCAATATCGCAAAAGGGCGGAAATTCATAGGCGCGTCTTATTTGAATTTCGTTTTCGTAAAACGCCTCATAATCCTGCTTTGCAGACAAAAGAATTGTTTGCTCATTAGGTGAGTTTGTTTGAATAATTGCAACACCGCGGTCCTTGGCTCTGCCTGCTCTGCCTATAACCTGAGTTAGCATTGAAAAGGTTCTTTCGCTTGCGCGGTAGTCGCTTGTGTAAAGCATTGTGTCCGCCATAATAACACCGACCAGGGTAACAAGGGGAAAATTGTGACCCTTGGTTACCATTTGAGTGCCTATTAAGGCATCTGCCTCTTTATTCTTGAAGCTGCCTAAAATTTCCTCATAGGATGATTTTGATGTGGTGGTGTCCGCATCAAGACGTAAGGTGCGTACTTCAGGAAACAGCTCCTTTAAATCATCGTTTGTCTTTTGCGTGCCAAAGCCCACATAATTAAAATGTGTTCCCTCGCAATTAGCGCATTTCGACGGTAACGGTGCGCGGTAGCCACAGTAGTGACACCTTAAAACACCGCTTTTGCCCATAATTTCCTCTGCATTTTCGGGGCTTAGCTCCTCGCTTATCTTCCTGTATGAATGATAGGTTAAGGCGACGGAGCAATTCGGGCACTCAAGCGCCTTGCCGCAATCCTGGCAGGAAACGGATGAGTGGTAGCCGCGTCTGTTTAAGAAAAGTATGGCTTGCTTTTTGTCCTCAAAGGACCTTTGCATATATTCGGTAAGCTTAGTGCCAAAGGCTCCCATATTGCCACGCACTCTTTCCTTGCGCATATCTGTAATAATTACATCGGGCAAGGAGGCTTCTCCATATCTTTTTGTCAGCTTTACAAGAGTATATGTGCCGCCAAGCGCCTTATAATAGGAGCTTAAGGACGGAGTGGCTGAAGCAAGAAGCATAAGCGCATTTGATTTTGCGCATCTGAAGCGCGCAATATCGTGGGCAAGATACTTTGGATTTGTGTCCGATTTATATGTATGCTCCTGCTCCTCGTCAATAACTATCATACCGAGATTTTTCACAGGGGCAAATATGGCAGAGCGAGTTCCTATTACAATGTCTGCCTGTCCGTTTAATATTTTTTTGTATGTGTCAAAGCGCTCTCCGTTTGATAGATTGGAATGAACAACAGCCACCCTGTCCCCATAATAGCCGCAAAATACCTCTACGGTTTGTGGGGTAAGCGATATTTCGGGCACTAAAACAATTACACCCTTATTTAAGGCTATTGCTTCGTCTATCATTTTTGTAATAACGCTTGTTTTTCCGCTTCCCGTAACTCCGTACAAAAGGGCGGCTCTCGGGCTTTCATCGCGCAAAAGCTCGCTAAGCGTCGAAAACGCCTCGCCCTGCTCCTTACTTAACTCAACCGCGCCCTTGTTTTTTGCTATGGAATTATACGGATTACGTGAAATTTCTATTTTTCTTTTACCGATAAGCTCTTTCTTGATTAAAGCATCAACGCTTGTTTTAAGGGTAGATGCCATTTCGTAAAGCGCCTTGTCCTCAAGCTCACCGTATTCGCAAAGCAGCCTTAAAATTTCAGCCTGCTTTTTGCCTCTTATCTTTGTTTGGCTTTCTCCGTTTGCTATTTTAAGCGCTTCTTCCTTATCAATGTTTAAGTAAAGCCTTGTTTCGTATTTGCTCCTGTCCTTTTCAAAAACAACGGTGTCCTTATTAATAAAGCCCCTTTTAACCAAGGAATTAAGCTCGGAATGCGCGTTTTCAAAGCGAGCCAAAAGCTTTTTGTGCTCTATGCGCGGATTTGCCTTAATGTACTCATAAAGCTCGCTTGGCTTTTCGAGTTCCTTGCTTACCCAATAAATTTGGGTTGTTTTTGCAATGGCAAAGGTGGGAATTATACACTTAACAGCCTCACCAAAGGTGCAAAGGGTCTGCTTTTTCATAAAGGAGCAAAGCTCCATCATATGCTCATCAAGCTTAAAATAGCCCAATAGCACGGATAAAACCGATTTGATTTCCTTAATTTTCGGTGGCTCTACATCAATTTGTGATACAATAGCTGTCCTCTTAGAAGAGCCAAACGGCACAACTAACGCTGTGCCTCTTTCTATTTCGTTTCTTAAATATGCGGGGACAAAATAGGTATATTCGCAGTCGGCGTGATAAGGCACGTCAAGTATATATACGCTTATATATTCTTTGCACATGCCATAGCCTCCTTTTTAGCAGATAAAGACCTTGCCCGGCTTAAATTTCCGACTCGCCCGCTCTCTCTCTGCTCATAAATAGTTAATTATTCAAAATCCTCTGCGTCTGCTACTGTGTAGCCGTCCTCTTCTGTGTATACCTCGTGCGCGTCCATTAAATCCTGGCTGTCAAAGTCGTCGTATGCTTCGTTTGCAGGCTCTGTCTCCTCTTCGCTGAGCGGAGCATTTACGGCAGTCGGCTTAAATGGCTTAAACTCCTCCTTGGGCTCAACATAGTCCTCTACCACAACAACAGAATCCTCGTAGCCCTCCTCACCCGGAAGATAAACCTCAAATTTGCCCTCCTTCATTTCGTTAAGAGCATTTCTTACAGCCTTTTCGTCGCGGTAATTTTTATTAACAAGGGAAGCTACGTCCTTGTCTGTTTCCTTGTTTGCAACCTTTCTTTCTGCGTCGTGGCGTTGCTCAATGTAATCATTTGTAATGATACGCGCGCACTTTGCAGTTGCCATTGTCATAGAGTACTTATTTAATCTTTCCTCTCCGTCCTTTGATGTTGCCTTTAATAATTCTTGAATTGATGGATAAAGCATTTTATATTTCTCCTTAATATTATTCAAATTTGCTCATTATTTTGCTTGTATGTACTGTTTTGTGATGCTCTGCCTGCATAATGGAATATATCAGCTCAGCACATTCATCCTGCTTGCTTTCCTCGTTAATTACAGAGTAGTGATACTTAGGAAGGCACCTAATTTCCTCTTTTGCGGTTGTAAGCCTTTCATTAATGCTCTCTTCCGAGTTTGTACCTCTGCCTCTTAGCCATTTTTCAAGAGTCTGAATGTCGGGTGGGGTAATCATAATTGCCACTGCATCCTTAGCTCTTTCAAGCACCTGCATAGCTCCCTTTACCTCAATCTCCAAAATAACGTCTATGCCTCTTTCCAAAAAGCTTTCAATTTCCTTTTTGGGAGTTCCGTAGTAATTACCGTCAAATGTGGCATACTCCAAAAGCTCACCGTTATTAATTCTTTTTTCAAAGTCTTCCCTTGATACAAAGTAATAGTTAATGCCGTGCATCTCACCCGGTCTTGGCTCTCTCGTAGTCATAGATACGGAATACTTGATTTCCGGATGCTTACTGAAAAGCCTGCTTAAAACTGTTCCCTTTCCGCTGCCGGACGGGCCTGAAAGAATAAACAAAATTCCCCTTCTCATTCCTTATTCCTCACTGTCTTCATTATTTAATCTGCTTCCTAAAACCTCAGACGAAAGAGCTGATAAAACAACGTGGTCAGAGTCGGTAATTATAACGCACTTTGTCTTTCTGCCACCTGTACAGTCAATAATTCTGCCGTTTTCCTTTGCCTCTGCAACGGTTCTCTTTGCAGGGGCAGAGTCGGGAGAGACTATTGCCACAATTCTTTCGTCAAGAATCATATTGTTAAAGCCCAAATTAATAAACTTCATATCTTTTACTCTATATTCTGGATTTGCTCTCTGATTTTTTCAAGCTCGTTTTTAATGTTAACCACTAAATGGGCTGTGTCGGAGTTAGATGCCTTAGAGCCTATCGTGTTTGTTTCTCTGTTCATTTCCTGAAGCAAGAAGTCAAGCTTTCTTCCCGCAGGCTCATTTGATTTAACAATGTCCTCGAATGCGTCAAAGTGACTGTTTAGCCTTACAAGCTCCTCATCAATTGCCACCTTATCGGCAAAAACAGCAACCTCGGTTAAAATTCTTTGCTCATCTATCTGTACGGAATTGTCATTTAAAAACTTAACAATTCTTTCCTCAAGCTTTTTAGCATAGCCCTTTATATCGCTTTCTGAGTTTTTCTCAATCTCCTTAAGATAGCCCTTTATATTGTCGATTTTTTCGCAAATGTTTTTATAAAGGTTTTCGCCCTCAGCATTTCTTCTTTCAATAAAGGTATCAAGCGCCTTATCAAGCACAACCTTAATATCAGCCCAGTCCTTTTCAATGTCATCCTCAGGCTTTTTAACTGTAAAAATGTCCTTGTTTGCGGCTACTCTTGAAACTGTAATATCGTCCTTTAAATCAAAGGTATCGCGAAGCTTGTATAGGGCATCAATATATGATTTTGCATAGGCTGTATCAAGGCTGATTTCAACACCGTCCTGCTCCAAAAGGTCTATTGAAACATAAACCTCAACCTTACCTCTTGAAATGCCCTTTGTTTGAAGGTGTTGCTTAATTTTATCCTCTAAAAAGCTATAAAGCCTTGTAATTTTAACAGTTGCATCAAGGTATCTGTTGTTTACAGACTTAATCTCTGCGCAAATGTCCTTGCCGCCAACCGTTTCTCTTGCTCTGCCAAAGGCAGTCATGCTTCTAAACATATTTTCACATCCCAATTATAATATTATATTACTATTTTAACTTATACTATATTAATTTGTCAACTTTTTTATAATATAATTGTATAAATAAACAAAACCACAGCAAAAACTGCTGTGGTTTTAGTTAATTTTGATTAAAGAATTTGTCTATTCTCAGCTTGTTTCTCAGCTTAAAGCCATAGTACATTGAAAATCTGAACAGCAAAACATCGTAGAGAAAGAAAATTACAACATAGCAAAGCGCAAATATTGCGTCCCAATATAATGGGGAGTCGGGGGTAAATATTTTCATTACCAAAACTAAGCCAAGGGCAGAGGCAAGAATGTAAATAAGCTTGAGCAGCCATTTTACAATCGCGCTCTGCTTATCAAGCGCAGGCTTTATCATAGGATATAGGGCAATAATTGCATATTCGATTGAAATTAGCTTGTTAGGTAAAACCAAAAATGCAATTAATCCTGTTACAAAATAAATTCCCAAAGCCTTAGCGCCCATTTCGTGTCTTGCAATCAAAAGGAATATGGCAGTTATCATAACTGCTGTAATATCTAAAACGTCAACTATCGAGCCAAGGAGTAAAATTACAATGCTAAGAGCAGAAATAAGAGCGCTAAAGGTAATATATTTAGTCGTCCTCATTTTTATCTGCAAAGACAGTCAAGACAAATGAGCATAGAGCAAACATCACACATAGAGCAGCCGCCTGTCTGTCTTGTATTCATACTACCGTAGCTTTGTGACTGAACGCGCAAATTGTCCCTGAGGGTTGAGTATTCTCTGTTGCCCGGGTCAAGCTCGCAGGCTCTTTCAATATACCTAAGAGCGTCAAAATAGTCGCCCCTGTGTACGAGAATGCAGCCCTTTAAGAAAAACCACTCAGCATTTCGCCTTGTTTGCTCAATTCCGTTAAGCATATTCTCAGCCTGCTTGTATTCGCCCCTGTTAATCATACCTCTTACTTGGTTGTATATAGGGTCATCATTTGAAGAAAAGTCCCCGGACGTGTACGAATTTGAGCTATTTTGCCGGTTAGATGAGCCGGATGTTCTCATACGTAAAATTTCATCGTATGCTTCATTAATTTCCTTCATCCTCTCCTCTGCCATATCAGCCAAGGGGCTGTCAACATAGTTGTCAGGATGATATTTTTTTGCAAGCGCCTTGTAAGCGTTCTTTACCTCCTCGTTAGTTGCGGAAGGGGAAATGCCAAGCACCTCATATGGATTCTTCATCAAATTCCTCCAATCAGCAGAAAAATATGCCATAGAGCTTTAATTCTGCCTCATATAATCTTGTAATATTTGTTACATTTTACCACATTTAAAAATAAAAGTAAAGACAAAGAAGGTGAAATCTGTGTGATTTTTTAGGAAAATCTTTAATTTTCCTCTGTCTTAATCCTCAAAACCCGCCTTGTTTCTTCTATAAGACCGTCAAAAATTATGTTTTTAACTACCGCCTCTATATCTCTGTGCTTTGTAAAGTCGATAAGCTCAACTGCCCTTGCCATTTTGTTAAGCTCTAAGAACATTGCGTTTTGCAGGATTGATTTGTGGCTTTCCTCAAGGCTTTCGCCAAATGCAATTTTCAATACATTGTAGGAGCCTGCTTTTACATCTCTTGATAAATCGTCGCAGGCATCAATTACATAAATCCACTTGCCTAAGTGATAACCGATTTCATAGCCTAAAACGGAGCTTTCCTTATCTAAGCCAAAGGATGCCACGTTGCCTAAGAGCTGACCAAAGGTGTCAGCTACCTTGTCAATGGAGTCGCATTCCTCCTTTTCAAGAACAGAAAGCGCGTCTATACATTCCTTGATTTTATCCTCTAAGGGACGTAGCTCCTTGTCCGTTTTTTTGAAAAATATCGACACAAGTCCCACTATTTTTGCTTTTAGCCTTGATAATCCCTTGGAATCATTTACGTTGTCCTTCAGCTTTAAGCGTGTTAAAATTACGCTTGATTTTGCCGAATATTCAAGAACGGGATTTATCTCCATAATGGGTCTTTTTTTGAAGGGATGAACCATACAGCGTCTCATTTTTACTTGACCGTTTGTCTTTTCAAGCGCCATTCTGACTAAAGCGAAAAATGCAAAATCATAGCTGAGTGTAAATTTTGAAGCGCAGCCCGTGCATTTACCCATTGTGCGACACAAGCCGCAATAGGTAGCCTTATATAGCTCGTGGTCCTTGACCCTAAGCTCAGGTATATTAGGCTTAATATAACCAAACATATGACACTTGCCCTCCTTAATTTGAAACAGAAAACAGCTTGCCTTACTGTGCCGAAAAGCTTGCTGATTTTTTCACATTTTACTATATTGTACTACTATTTCGGGGCTTTTGCAAGTGTTATTTGGTTAATATTGTCTTAGTTTATTAAAGCAATCAACGGTGTGATATAAACGAATTGCCTTCTCCGGTGGGAAAAGGTGGCACGCAAAGCGTGACGGATGAGGTGTTTTATAGTTAAACTACCACTCATCCACCGCTAAAGCGGTCCCCCTTCTGCACAAGGCACGCCACAAGGGTGTCTCACAAGAAAAGGCTTACTCTTATACGGTTTTGCTTAAAATACAATTGCTTTTAATATTCATAGCCAAAGGCTTGTGCCATTATTTCAAGAAGTCTGAATTTAATTTTGTATTCTCCATCCGCGTTTTCGGTAATCAGATTATATTGGTCCTTTGTAAGTCCTACCTCTATGCAAGCCTCTTCATCAAGGGCGATTGCTTGATTTGTACAAAGCGGAGGGTATAAAACGCACCACCAGTTTTGCCCTTTTCCTTCGCCGATTTTCACCTTGACAGAGGTATATTCTCCCGCAGGCAGGGCAAAATCCTCATAGTATCTTGTTTGATAAAACTCCTGTCCCACCTCTATGTCCACTTCATACAGGAAGCCCTCTTCCTTTATTACCTCAGCGGCAATATCTATAAGCTCCTGCTTGTTTTGCTCTATTAATTCAAGCGCCTCGTCCCTTGAGCTTGCCTCGTATGCGCTTACTCTTTCTAAAATTTTATCTCTTACCTTAAGCTTTAATTCCTGGTCCTTTTCTTCATCAGAATTTGCCAAAACGTGTAAGCGTACGGTTGAGTTGTATATTTCGTATTCCTTTTCTGTAGGAAAAACGCTCTGCAATGTAAAAAACACTATCGCAGAAATAAGTATTGTTGTTATAAGCTTCATTATGTGCCTCCTTTTTTTCTTTTAATTTTTCCCTTTTTTTAAGTGATTATTCAGTCATATACTGTTGAATATTTTTTTGTTTTATGGTAAAATTTATCTGATAACAAATTTTGGAGGGCTTATGTTGAACGAAGGTGTAATTTTAGTCGAGGAGCTTAAAAAGCGTAATTTAACCGTTTCCTGTGCCGAATCCTGTACAGGCGGACTTGTTGCAAAAAGCTTAACCGACATTTCAGGCGTTTCAAGCGTATTTTACGGCGGTGTTGTATCATATGATAATTCGGTTAAGGAAAACGTATTGGGAGTAAGCGGCAACACTCTTGCAACCGTTGGCGCTGTCAGCTACGACACAGCTTGTCAAATGGCAAAGGGTGTTAAGGAGCTTTTAAAGACTGACATTGGCATTAGCACAACGGGAATTGCTGGCCCCGGTGGCGGCACCCCTTCTAAGCCTGTTGGCACTGTTTATATCGGTGTAGCTTACAAGGACAAGGTTGAAGCAACGCTTCTTTCCCTTAGTCCCACTCTTACCCGTGATGAAATCAGGAATGAAGCCACAAGGCTTGTTCTGAAGCTGGCATATGAAAAAATTTTAGAAAACTATTGATTTTACTTACATATTATGGTAGAATATGCAAGGAATTTTGAATAAATCAGAGGTATTATAGATATGGAAAAGAAATTTAAGAGAATTGGTGTTCTTACCTCAGGCGGAGACGCACCCGGTATGAACTCTGTTGTTAAAAGCGTAACCTGTACTGCTCTTGATATGGGCGTTGAGGTTATTGGTATTCTTGGTGGCTATTCCGGTCTTATTAATGACAGAACTAAGGTTTTAACCGAAAAGGATGTCAGTGACGTTATTTCAAGAGGCGGCACTGTTCTTTACTCTGACAGATGTGATGAGTTTAAGACTGAGGAGGGTATGCAAAAGGCTATTGCTACCTGTAAAAAGCACGGAATTGACGGTATTATCGCAATAGGCGGTGACGGTACATTCAGAGGCGCTACTGACTTAAGCATAAGAGGAGTTCCTTGTATCGGTGTTTCCGGCACTATTGATAATGACATTACCGCTACTGATATTACAGTTGGCTATGACACAGCTATGAATACTGTTCTCTCCATTGGCGATGCTTTAAGAGATACATCTGAATCTCACGCGCGCTGCTGCGTTATTGAGGTTATGGGTAGAAACGCGGGCTATATTGCATTGGAAACAGGCTTGGCTCTTAATGCAATCGGTGTTGCTATTCAGGAAATGCCTTTTGACAAAGAAAGTCTTTTCAAGAAAATGAAGGATATGAGAGAAAAGGGACAGCGTAGCTTTATCGTTGTTGTTGCCGAGGGCATGGGCAGCGAATTCAGCGAAGCTCTTACTAAGGAAATTGAAGAGGCAACCGGCATTGAGTCAAGATTTATTCGCCCTGCGCACATTGTTCGCGGCGGTATTCCTACTCTTGCAGACAGATGCTTTGCAGCTAAGTGCGGCTATAAGGCAGTACAGCTTCTCTTAGAGGGCGTTAGCGATGTTGTAATTTGCTCAAGACACGACAGAATTGTTCCTGTTGATATTAAGTGGGCACTTATCGTTGACAGAATGTACAAGAACAAGCTAAAGGATGGCGACCTTGACGCATTTACACCTGAGCAGATTGAAGAAATGAAAGCGCTTTGCAAGGAAAGACACGACTATTTCGTTGAAATGTACGAAATCGTTAATGCTGTTGGATGCTAATGATTATTTAATCTAAAAAGGAGCAGATTTAACCTCTGCTCCCTTTATTTTGCCTATCATATCAACATATGCAAATATTTTCATATTTACACATTATGCTGTTTTCTTTCTAATCTTTGCCAATTAACAAAGCCGTAAATATCGTTTGCCAAAAACATTACAAAGCAAATAATCATCGGTATGTACGAGGGATTTTCAATAGAGGCAAGTATCCATAGAATGATTAACACAATGTCATTTAATGAATAACCGATAGCATAATAGGGGCTGCGCATATATGTCATATATACTGCTACAAATGAGGTTGCAACAGAAATCGTGCTGAATACAACATTCGCTGTATTAAGCGCGCTTAAAATGAAATAAAATGCAATTGTTACAATGACCGCTAAGACAAGCATAACCGCCACCTGCTTTTTGGTCATTTTATTTACCTCTACCACCTTAGTTCCCTTGTACGGATGTCTAAGCCACGACACAACCGCCATTATTGCCATAGGGGTTGTCATACCAAGATACGTTATTACCTCACCGTAGTATCTGAAGTGAAAGGAAATAATACCGTAGAAGGTTGCAAACACAACGCACAAGACCTGTCCCAGCACATAGCCCTTGGCAACAAATATTAATGCTGTCACACCAATGACTGATGCAATAAGGGTTAAATAGTCCTTTTCGGGCAAGAGTAAAAATGACCCTGCCACTATAACCACCGAGCTTAGCCATAATATAAGCTCAAATTTAGTTAACTCCTTAAACGGATTTTTCATATTGTCTCCTTTGCTGTTTGAAGAAATGAGTAAGCCACTCAAATAAAAATCACCGAGGCACCATATCTTCAATGACCTAACGACATGGTATCTACCCGGTGACAGTTATTTTTCAACATTATATCACAAGTCACAGTCATTTGTCAATAAAAACACTTGCAAAGACAACTTTTTTGTGTTATACTTAGCAAGAGCAAAACAAAAATGCAGGATTACTCAAGTGGTTGAAGAGGCGTGACTCGAAATCTCGTAGGACGTGAATAGCGTTGCTTGGGTTCAAATCCCAAATCCTGCGCCAAGAAAAACCTCAACCGAACTCGGTTGAGGTTTTTCAGTTAAATCCGTCAAGACGGAATAAATCCACATATGTGGATGAAATCGCTTGGCGATGAAATCAAGCTTCGCTTGGAGATAAGTTAGACGGATTTGATTTCATCTGACCAAAGGGAAGATTTCATCCGAATAAAATGAGGATTTCATTGTGCTTGCACGATTTCATTTTGTTGACTTTATCTTTTGATTATGCTACAAT
>JAFTZI010000156.1 GCA_017461055.1 Clostridia bacterium
AAACTACTTAGACTACGACTACCTGCACGGAACAGAAGAGCAAGCTGACGTTAGTCAGCTTGCAATGATATCGAGCCTGTGGCTCGGTGATATCTGCTAACGCAAGTGATATTTTTGCTAAGCCAACAATACTCAATTTACATCCCCACAAAGATAGTTGTTTGCTAATGTGGATTAAATTTATTTAACAATTACGGATTCTTTCACATTTCTAATATGTCGGATAATGAACGAATTGTAGCAAAATATAAAAATCTTTCAGTACAATTGAACAAAACCGTTGACGAATAGAAAATCTTGCAGTATAATATAGTTGAGGTGATGAGAATGATACAAAGAGAACACTATATTGAGCAAGTCCGCCCATTTTATGAATCCGATTTAATCAAAATCATTACGGGAATCCGTAGATGCGGTAAATCGGTCATTATGGAGCAAATTATTAAGGAAATAGCAGAAAAGACGGACAATATCATTTATCTTAACTTTGAGGATAAAAAAGTATCTGCAAATATAACAAACGCCGATAAGTTGATTTGCTATGTGGAAGAAAACAAAAAAGACGGAAAATGCTATTTGTTCTTTGATGAAATTCAAACGCTTGACGGTTGGCAAGACGCTTGTAAGACATTAAGATTATATAATTATTCCTTGTTTATTACGGGCTCAAATTCTAAGCTTTTATCGGGCGAATTTACAAAAGAATTATCGGGAAGATATGTTGCGTTTCGAATCAGACCTTTTGTTTATAAGGAAATAGTCGAGTATTGCAAGGAGCTTGAAAAGGAAGCCTCAGTAACAGACTATCTTGTCTGGGGTGGTTTTCCTAAACGGTTTGAGTTCGATTCTTTCGAAGCACAAAGCAGATATTTGAATGATTTAGATGATACAATCGTTATAAATGACTTAATCAGACGATACAAGATACGCAAGGAAAGTCTGTTTAAGAGCTTGGTAAATTTCATTTTGCGCAGCAATAGCCGTATTTTCTCTGCAAGCTCAATTCGTGACTACATCAAGCAGGAACACACGAGTTGTTCGGTTAATACGATAATGAAATATCTTGGCTACTTGGAAGAAGCGTATATCATCGAGTCGGTTAAACAATATTCCCCTAAAACTAAAAAAGAACTTTCGTATTATTCTAAAATTTACAATGCAGATGTTTGTTTTAATTCTATCCGTTGTATGAACAATCGTTTTGACCTTACGCATAACCTTGAAAATATCGTTTACAACGAGTTGATTTATATGGGATATGAGGTATATGTATATAACAATAACGGCAAGGAAATAGACTTCTTGGCAACGAAAGGCACAAAGCAATACTATGTGCAAGTAGCGTATAGTGTAGCAGAAGAAAAGGCATATCAAAGAGAGTTTAACGCATTTAAGAACATAGACAATCTTTCACAAAAAATAATTATTACAAACGATGATATTGACTATTCAACGAGCGTTGTAAAGCATATCAAGTTGAAAGACTTTTTGATGATGGAAAGTCTATAAAACAGTTAAAAATCCCCTAAAAATTTGAATAAAACAGTCATAATCCGTTGGGCAACTTGGAGGGTTTGATTCGTTTCAATGAGACGAACAAGCTCTCCATTTTTTGTTTTTTTAGAGGAAGGTGGGTATCCCGCTTCCGTAAGGATTTTGTGTTGAAAAAAGTGATGAGTGCATCAATTTGCATCAACACGTTAGGAAGACAAAGGGAGCGCCGGTGGCACTCCCTTTAATTTTTTATTTCTTTGCAAGCCTTATGCAAGCCTCGTTTATTGCTTCAAAGAGGGCGTCTGCCTCTTGCTCGGTGTTTTGGGGGCATAGGCTTATACGTATGGAGCTGTCTGCTTGGTCGGCGCTTAAGCCAAATGCCATTAGGCTTGGGCTTGCCTTGTGGGCGCCGTTTGAGGAGCAGGCGCTACCGCTGGAAACGTAAATTTCCTTTGATGAAAGGAAATGCAGAAGCGTTTCGCTTCTGATACCCGCTGCGGTGACGTTTATTATGTGGCAGGAGCTGCTTTTTGGCTTATTTACAGACACTCCCCCCACATTTTCAAGTCCTTTTATAATATAGTCCTTGATTTTTTGCATATGCGCAATTTCGGCTGATAGGTTGGCAAAATGCTCCCTTACAGCTTGTCCGAAGGCTGCAATTCCGTACACGTTTTCCGTGCCTGAGCGCAAATTTTCCTCTTGTCCCCCACCGTACAAAATGGGAACAATTCTTTTTGTTTTTATTATGTTAGGGTCGATATAAAGAGCGCCTGTGCCCTTTGCGCCGTTAATTTTGTGGGCGCTTATGGAAATTAAATCGGCGCCAAGGCTCTTTTTGTTAAATTTCACCTTCATATAGGACTGAACGCAGTCACTGTGACAAACTGCACTCGGGGAGCATTCCCTTACAATATCAAATGCTCTTTTTACATCATAAACCGCGCCTGTTTCATTATTTACGTGCATAAAGGTGGCAAGAATACAGCCCTTTGCGTTTTCACGTATAAAGTCAAGGTCTAATTCTCCGTTTAAGGTTGGCACTCGTAAAACCTTAAAGCCACTTTTTTCAAGCTGACAAAGAACGTTTTCCACAGAGGAATGCTCACCCTGTGTGGATAAAATCACCTCGTTGCCCTTTCTTTGCTTGGAGTTAACCACGCCCAAAATGGCAATATTGTTTGACTCTGTTCCCCCTGAGGTGAAAATCAATTCTCCCTTTACCCCGCGCATAATGCCAAGGCTTGTAAAAATTTGACGTCGTGCGTCCTCAATTTCACGCTCCGCATCCAAGCCAAGCTTGTGAAGCGACGATGGATTTCCAAAGTGCAACCTTGCAACCTCTGTCATTTTTTCCAAAGCGCCGTTACTTATTTTAGTTGTGGCGCTGTTATCAAAGTATATCATATTATCTGAACCTGAAATTTTCTACTATCTTGTCGGTAGCTTCCTTGTGGGTATCTACGCTACTAAATGTAACCTCTTTACCGTCCTCTGCCTTGTCCTGCATATAGGTAAACTGCATAACGTAAATACTGCCCTGTGTTACGCAAGCAACTATATCGTATTTAAAATAGGTATCTCCTATTTTTCCTGTATAGGAATACTTGTATGCTTCCCTTGAATCAAGCAGAGCTGCCTCGCCCTCTTGCAAAACCTTGCAATCCTGTATGCTTCCGCTTTCAAATACCTGTGGCTTATATTCCTTTTCCCACCAATCGGAAACGGTTTTTGTATTATCTGTTATGTTCCATTGCATAACAAGAACGTTTGTTCTGTCCCCCTCGGAAACGTATGCGTGGGTTGTGGCTCTTTCTGCCGAGGACACCACCCATTCCTCAGGTACATACAAATTGTAGTCTACAACGTCTGTGTTAGATGCAAGCTTCATTCCCTCAGGTACAGGGTCGTCCCCACAGCTGAAAAGACATAGGCTTGTTATGGCAATAAGCAAAATTACTAAAAATCTTTTCATGACTTCCCCCCATTAAAGCTCATTTGCAAGATGTACGCTCAGCTTTACCGCTTCCTTAACATCTGCCATATCAATCATTTCAACGCCCGAGTGAATAAATGCGCTTGGAATAGAGATTACGGAAACGTGAGCGCCTGTGCCTGCTACCTGTATGCTTGAGGCATCTGTGCCACCGTAAAGAAGAACCTCGTTTTGATATTTAACCTTATGGTCGTCGGCAATTCTTCTCATTTCCTTAACAAGCGTCGGAGAGCAAATTACACCCGAGTCCTTAATTTTAATAGTACAGCCGCCGCCCAGCTTAACAGCCATAGGAGTTGCCCCCGGCTTGTCCCCTGTGCCCGTTACGTCAAGAGCAATACCGATGTCGGGTCTTACGGTATATGTGGCAGGATGTGAGCCGCGCGCTCCTACCTCCTCCTGTGTGGAGAACACAAAATAAAGATCGTTTTTCGCTTCCTTTATCTGCTTTAATGCTTCAATCAAAACAGCGCAGCCAACTCTGTCGTCAAAGGGTCTGCCAACGTACCTTGTGCCCAAAAGCTTTCTCATCTTCGGCACGCAAACAAAGAAATCTCCTATCTTAACGCTTTTTTCTGCCTGCTTTTTGTTTTTAGCTCCTATGTCAATGTACATACTGTCAACCTTTGGCGTTTCCTTGGAGCTTTCGGGCACTATAACACCGTAAACTCCGTTTTCGGAAACCACCTCGGTAAAGGCGCAGGAAACAGGGTTAATTCCACCGATTGCGCTTACCTTAATAAATCCGCTATCGTCAATGTAGGATGCAAAAAAGCCTATTTCGTCCATATGAGCGCAGAACATTATTTTCTTGCCCTCGCCTTTTTTTCTTACAATAAGGTTGCCCACAGGGTCAACTGTAATTTCGTCTGCGTAAGGCTCAACCTCTTTAATTATCGCCTCTCTTATCTTGTCCTCTCTGCCGGATACTCCGCCAACAAGCATAAGTCTTTTTAAAAGCTCAACCATTTTAATTTCCCCCTTTTATAACAGCCATCAATGCGCTGTAAATAGCATCTAAATCATCATAATGCACAACATCAGACGGTGAATGTATATACCTTGACGCAGCGGACAAAAGTCCAACGCGACAGCCGCACGCGCCCAACTGAATATGCCTTGAGTCGTTGCCGCCCGATACCATTCTGTGTACCTGATACTTAATTTCCTTTTTGTCACAAAGCTCCATTATGTGTCTTGTAAAGTCCTTATCGTAAATTGTGCCTAAGTCAGCAAAGGAAACAATCGCACCCTTGCCAAGCTCGCAAACCTTTTTCTGCTCACTAACTCCGCAAACGTCTGCCACCGCCTTTGACTCAATTACAATAGCATAGTCGGGCTGAACAAGTCGGGTTGCACCGTACGCGCCCGAAAAGCCAACCTCCTCACGACAGGTAAAGGCAAAATACAGGTCATAGTCACTTGACGTATCTCCAAGCTCCTTAATAGCCTTACACATAATTGCACAGCCTAAGCGGTCATCAAGCGCCTTGCACTTTACAAAGCCCTCTCCGTATTCAATATAGTCGCTATCAAAGGTAAAGTATTCGCCAACAAAGGTAAGCTCCTGCGCCTCCCCCTTTGTGTCAGCGCCTATGTCAATTAGCATATTTTCAATTTTGGGTCGCTTATCTCTTTCACTCTCGGACAAAAGGTGAATTGGCTTTGCAATAATACTGCCCTTAATGCCCTTTTCCGAAACAACTCTTTTGGCAGTTAAAACAATGGGGTCAATGCCGCCCACACAGCCAAACCTTAAAAGACCGTTGTCCTCTATTCCCGTAACCATAAAGCCAACCTCGTCCATATGGGCGCAAATCATCATTTTTGGCTTGCTTGGATTCGGAATGTGCAAAAACAGTCCGCCGCTTTTATGGTGAAAAAGCTCTGCATTCTTTGGCATATTTGCCCTTAAATATTTTTCTATAATAGCCCTTACCTCGTCCTCACAGCCGCTTGGGCCAAAGGCTAAGGAAAGCTCCCTTAATAATTCCTTCATAAATTCTCCTCGCAAGCAATAACGCATAATACCTGCGCCAAGCTCTTAATGTCCTCAAGATTTACAGTTTCGCAAGGGGTGTGCATATTTTTCAGCGGAACACTCAAAACAGCAGTTCTTGTTCCCTGACCGCTTATTAAAATGCCCTCGTTATTTGTGTAGGTTCTGCCCGGCTCGCAAATTATTTGGTGCTTAATGTTCTTTTCGTTAAGCAGCTTAATAATTCCCCTTGTTAAGCCCTTGTCGGTCAAGGATGAAATATCAACGGAGCATCCGCCCTTACACTTAATACATTCGTGCTCAGGCGTTCCGTCGCCTGACGCAAAGTTAACATCGGTAATTATGGCAATATCAGGCTCAATGCCGAAGGAAGCGCGAGCGCTTCCGTTTTTGCCCGTTTCCTCTTGTGCTGAAATTGTAACATATACGTCGTACTTTAATTCGTTTACGTCAATTTGCCTCATAGCCTCAATAATTCCGCAAACGCAAGCTTTGTCGTCAAGACCCGAGGTGGTAACATAGCCACCGTTCATTTCGGTAAGCACGTATCTGTAACCCACAGGGTCGCCTATTTCCACTATTTTTTCAAGCTCCTCCTTGGAGTAGCCTGTGTCAATGTACAATTCCTTAAGGGCAGGCACAGAGTCAGCGCCCTTTTTTCTTAAATGAGGGGGAGTTGAGGTAATAAGACCGTATATTTCCCTTTTACCGTAAACCGTAACCTCTGTGGCAGGCAACACACGTGTGTCAAGACCGCCTATGCTTGTAACGCTTAAAAAGCCGCCTGCCTTAATGTCCGTTACCATCATACCAACGGTGTCTAAGTGTCCGTCAATTAAAAGCTTGGGCGCATTTGGTCTTTTGCACCTTTTGATTAAAACAAAGCTTCCCATAGGGTCGGTTTTTATTTCGTCAAAAATGTCGGCGCAAAGCGACCTGATAGTTTTTTCAGCCATATATTCATAGCCGGAAACACTCATTTGCGCGCATAAGGCGCTAAGAGTCCTTTTAATATTTTCCATTTTTTATCTCCTTAACTGCTTCCTTAAAGCATTTAGCCCTTTCCCTGTAATTTTCAAACATATCAAAGCTGCAAGAGGCGGGACTTAAAATTATATAGTCCCCACAGCCGCTTATTTTAAAGGCAGCCTTAACCGCCTCATTAAGTGTGCTTACATTAATTATTTTGCCACTCGTTACCCTTGCTATTTTATCTCTGTTTTCCCCGCAAAGCACAGTGGCCTTTACTCTGTCTAATGTGGGCTTTAAGCACTCATAGCTTAAATTCTTGTCGTACCCACCCATAATAACAACTACCCTGTCAAGAGGAAAGGCGCTTAAGGTATTTATGCTCCTATTTGGTGTTGAGTCAATAGAGGAATTAATAAAGGCTCTGCCAAGATAAGTGCCTATATTTTCCATTCGGTTATCAACTCCGCAAAATTCCGAAGCCACCGCATAACAAGCTGCGCAGTCCACAATACCGTATGTGCAAGCAATGGCGCAAAGCACGTTTTGTACATTGAATTCGCCCTTTAAGCAAATGTGGGACACGGAAAAAAGCTCCGTTTCTCCATAATATATTGCTCCGTTTACAATATGTACAAGCTTAATGCCCTTTCTTACCTCGTTTTGTCTGTTATGCAAGGAAAAGTAAACTGTTTTTTCGTTTCCAAGCTTACGCACTGCATTATCATCATAGTTTAGAATGCGTAAACGTGACTTGTTTAAAATCCGCTTTTTAGCAAGTATATATTCGTCCATATCTACGTGCCAATCAAGATGGTTTTCGGAAATGTTGGTAATTACAGCTATGTCTAATTTTTCGTCAAAATCCATTAGCTGAAAGCTTGAAAGCTCCGTTACCAAATAATCATTTTGAGAAAGCGACGGGGCAAAGCTAATAATCGGCTTGCCGATGTTACCGCCGAGAAAAGCATTTTTCCCACCCTGACACAGCATACGGTAAACAAGAGTCGAGGTTGTCGTTTTTCCGTCAGAGCCTGTAATTCCTATTTTAAAGGCGTTTGTTTTCTTAAGTCCGTATGCGACCTCGGTATATACCAAGCCCGACCCCTTTATTAAATCGGGACGCACAGAGGGGGAGCGAAAAACAATGTCCTCATCGGTATTTAAGTAGTCACCGCCAAAAATTCCCGCAACACCGCTTGGCAACTTGCATTCATTTTTGCACCTGACCGTTGGCAAAATCCCCTTGCCCATTAAATATCGGCACATAGCCTCATTTGATACACCGTAGCCTATAAGCCCATAAGACCTGTTATTAGTTTCAACCATAACCTTACCTTATATTATAAAATATTATTTCATTATTTTCAAGTGATTTGCAAAACAAAAGGAATAATTTAGC
>JAFTZI010000157.1 GCA_017461055.1 Clostridia bacterium
CATCTAAGCCTCCATCAGAGAGGGAGGTGGATGCCGAAGGCAGACGGAAGGAGTTGACCGTAAATCTCTCCCTCAGTTTTCGCAAAACGAAAACAGCTCCCTCGTCAGAGGGAGCCGAAATAAGTTGTCCGTTTTACGGAATGCAGTGCGTGTAATGCTATGACAGGGCATTAGTACCTCTTGAGAGGTTAAGCCTGTAATACCCCCCTTTTAGGGGCGTGCATACCACCAGTTGCACTGGTGGTTATGATTAATTGTACTCTGAAAGGTCAATTTCCGGCTCAACAACATCATCGCCTATTGCGTATTGACAGGTCAAGCTAAGATAGTCGTTATACGTTACCGCCTCTCCAAAAATAATCTTGGCAGAAATCGGCTTAAAATCCGAGGTAACCGTCAATTCCAAAATGATATCCTGAATGTTGTCTATTTTTACAAACTGCTCAAATGCCTTGGCAAGCTTTTTGAATTCAGCTAAGCACTCTTCGTTTACATCGGTAAAGGTTGCCTTCCAAGTTCCGTCCTCAAGCTGAACACAGGTGGCGGTAGAGCAATTTTCCCTTGTAATACCGAAGTTATCACCCATTTCCAATCCGGAAAGCTCAGTGGCTTCTTCTTCTAATTTCTTCTTTTTAGATATGTACTCTTCTTTGGTTTGAGGCGTGCATTTTTTGGAGATTTCCGAGCCGCTACCGCTTGATGTTTTCGTATATTCAAAATACGAGCCGTCCGTCCAACCGGTTTTTACAACCGTTTCAGATTGTGCTGCGGTAAGCATGCTGTTGAATTTCTGGCTTATTTTTATTGATACAACAGTCTTTGTATAGTCAAAATATCTGTCTTCTGTGTCAACGTTAACGGTTTCTACGAATGCGCTGGCACTTACACTACGGTTTTGATAAGAACCATTCTGCAAGCTCAATCGCACTTTGATAGCGGCTCTTTGGTTAGTGTCAGCTTCCGTGTTTAAAATGTAAAAAGCTTTTTCTTCCTCACTTAAAGCATTGAATTTCTCTTCCTCGGTAGGCTCGGATACATCTTCCTTATCGCAAGCGATAATAAGCGGAAGCAATATTACACAAGTCAGTAAAACGGTTAAAAGCTTGAATGTGAATTTTTTCATTATTTTTCTCCTTGTCCATATTTATTATAAAACAGTCTTGCTGTATTTATGGCTGATGCACAATTTAAAGCACTATAACACACGTAGCGGATTTTTTAGCACTTAACAGACGCTCGGGAGCAGGAATCTTAAGCGTCTGTCCATTGCCCGTTATTTTAATAATTTTAATAAATTTCAAAAAGCTATTGACTTTTTCAAATTTATATGATATTATATTTAACGCAAAAGCGCCCTTAGCTCAGCGGATAGAGTGCCCGGCTACGAACCGGTAGGTCGAGAGTTCGAATCTCCCAGGGCGCGCCAACAGAAACCTCAACCGAACACGGTTGGGGTTTTTTGTTGGCGTGCCCTGTCGCTTCGAACCTCCTTCAAGGCTTCGCCTTGAATTGAGTTCGGACGTGAGCCTAAAGCGTGGGAGCTTGCTCACAAAAGCGTAGGCGAAACGCATTGCCAAAGGCAATGTATCTCCCGTGGGCGCGATGATGTTCATTTCGTTTTGCAAGACACACCACCGTCCCCTGTCTCCCTTTTTTAAATATTTTTTGTAATTTTTCTTTGACAAATAAAGATGAATATACTTTGATTCTTTATCTTTAGAATCGGTCTTATATACAATTTTCACAAATCCAAAATCAATAATTCCGTTAAATAAATCAATGCTATTATGATATTTTGTATATAATATTTGATTGTAGTAAACTATTACTTTCTCACCATATTTTGATTCTTCTTTTATTTTTGCCTCATCGAAAACAATATACTTTTTGTTACATTTATCAACTACCAAGAAAATAATGAAAAATAAAATAATAGTTGATATCAAAAATATACCGTAAAATAATAGACTATTTGCGTTGATAGTAAACCCTAAAAAGTAGCCTAAACTCCCCACAAAAATAATCAAACCATTGAATGCAATCAATATATTTTTATATAAATTTTGATTAGCTTTTATCCTCATTCTATCGTCCTTTCTAACTTAAAACTCTGGAATCAATTTATCAATTATCCATCTAATTCCTGCTCCTAAACCACTTATGAACAGCATTTTTGATAAAGTTGGTCCGATGATCAAATTTGATATATAACTTATCATCTTTAAATTATTCTTACAGATTTTTTGTAAAGATACACACCAAGCACACCGTTGCCGCCATCAAAATGCGTTAATCGGCTATTATTTGTTTCTCTATAATTAAAAAGCAATTTTTGAGCCAAAATTCTTCAATTTTCCTGAAAAAATTTTAGAATTTACAATTTGTTCAAAAAGCACTATGTATTGACTTGAGCAAGACTCCACTGCGCCCTGTCACCCATTATTTTATTTTTTCTTTAAATTGCTATTGACTTTTATTTATTAAGTGTATATAATGATACTGTTAATTGATACCGTACAGTTTAGCTGGTCAGGACAATTTAACCGTAACCGCTTCTACAGCGGCGTGGGGTAGGAATTGAAACCTACAATGCCATAGCCTAATAAGCTATGGCTCTTTTTATTTTATAAATTTCTATTCCCTTACTATATCAAAAACAACCACCTGCTTTAACAAGCTTTCACTTGCTAACGTAGGTGGTTTTTAATACTTTTGGCAATTTTTATAGCCTCTACTCTGTTTCCTTCGGCACGATTAGTTTAAAATAAATGCCTTCGCTATCAAATAGTATCTCCGTAGGCTCGTTATAAATCATGTTCACGTTGCGAATGTTGTCAACAAAAGGGCGAACGCAGGAGCATTCCTCACTTGCGAATAGCTCCATTGTGCTTTCCGTGCGTTTATCGTTAAAGTCATCTACCCTCTCGCCTGCTCCTATTAAAGCTTCATCCACTCGACCGTTGCTAATTTTCGGTATCTTTGAAATACCCTTTCCAAGCGCCTTATTCAAACCAGCAACACCTTTTAAAACATATGCTTGAACAGATGTTTTTGAATATTCCTCTATCATTTTATAGCATTTTTTATGTAAATCTCGATACATTCCTGCATATAATTCGATTTTATTAATTATACTATTCAAATAACCTGAATCAAAATTTTCAAGTAGCATAACTTCCATAAAGGAAGAAAAAGCAAAAATATACATAGCTAGCTCATAATCCTTAAACTCATATTGAACCTTTTGTATTTTGCTTTTTACATCGCGGTCACTATGAAAATAGCTTCTTTTATTAACCTTCTTTTCAATTTGATCACGACTGAAAATAATACTCTGCTCTGCATCTCTTTTTATTTCTTGTACTTGAATGTGCTTGTTATTTTTATATTTCTCGTTATCACAATTGTACTTGTATTCTTCAAGCGCTTCTTGAAGCACAGCAATGTTTCCTTTTAATCTTGCTTTTTCCTTTAACTGTAAAAATTCTATCAAATCCTTTTGGGCTTCTTCTATTTGGTCCAGCTTTTTAGTAACACAGGAAATAGCCATTGCCATCAACATAATTGTGGGATCAATTTGAGCAATCATTCCCACAGATTTTGGGTCAACCTCTACATATCGTGCACGAGCTACTACCCCTCGTTTTCCTTTTTTATAAATGTTTCCAATATCTGTGACTTTTCCGCCCTTGCCCTTAAGTGGCATTATCATTTTATAAAGTTTTTCTGCATTGTCGCCCTTAATTACTTTTTTCAACATCGGTGCGACAGAATCAAACATCATTCCCATTGTGGAAAGCTCTGCAAATGATAACCCATTATATTCTTGAATAGCCACAATATCTTTGGGGATTTGATGGCATTCCACCTCTGTCATTGTGCGAATTATCGCACCCTTCCTTGCTTTTTCGTCCATAACGCAGGACCTCCAGTTACACATTTTAAAAATGCTCTTTGTAATTATTATACCATACACATACGCATTTATCAAGGCGTTTATTTGTAGAGAACGCCCGCAGTAAATTTATCATTGACATTAAAAAATAACCCTTTCTGTGGCTACCCCACAGAAAGGGTTATTTTGGTTCGCATAGCACGGGTTTTATAAGTTGCAATACTTAATTTTGCGGTTTTCAAAATAGCAATAGCTATCAAAGCCTAAGCTTTTAAGAAGGGCGGTGGTTTCATTAAAGCCGTTTCCTACACGTTCCTTTGTGTGGGCATCGGAGCCGAGGGTAATTCTGTGTCCGCCCATATTTTTGAATTTTTCAATAATCCACATCTCGGGCATCAGTGTGCCAAAGGGCGAGTTAATGCCTGAGGTGTTAATTTCCATAGCAATTTGATTTTCGATTATGTATTCAAGGATTTTAGTGATTTTGCTTTCAAAATCACGGGAATTAAGACGTCTTTTGTATTTTCCGTTAATGTATCTTAAAGGGCAGGTAAGGTGCGCCATAATGTCAACCTTTATAGACTTCAAGGTTTCAAGCAGCTCATCAAGGTACAAATTAATATACTCGTTTA
>JAFTZI010000158.1 GCA_017461055.1 Clostridia bacterium
AACTCATTTTTTCGTTGATAGGGGCGACCGCACATTTTATCTCATTTGTCAAGTCTTTTTTGATATTTTTTGATTTTTTTAATAAAAAAAGACCTACCTCTTTCGAAGTAGGTCGATTTTCTTAACTTAATGGTATTGAGATTTCTCTGTCCCTTTATGTATCACAAACCCTTGTGTTATAAGGCTTTACAGCATTATTTGAAATATCTATTCAAAAGTCCCTCAAATGCCTTGCCGTGTCTTGCCTCATCGCGAGCCATTTCGTGAACGGTGTCGTGGATGGCGTCGTGGTTTTGCTGCTTTGCAAGTGTTGCAAGCTCTACCTTGCCCAGAGTTGCGCCGTTTTCTGCTTCAACGCGGAGCTCGAGATTCTTCTTTGTGGAATCTGTTACTACCTCGCCTAAGAGCTCTGCAAACTTAGCTGCGTGCTCTGCTTCCTCCCAAGCTGCCTTTTCATAGTACAAGCCAACCTCAGGGTAGCCCTCTCTGTGCGCTACTCTTGCCATTGCGAGATACATACCTACCTCTGTACATTCGCCCATAAAGTTAGCGCGAAGTCCGTCAATGATTTCCTGGCTTGCGCCCTTTGCTACGCCTATTACATGCTCAGCAGCCCAAGTAAGACCCTCTGCCATTTCAGTAAACTTTTCGCCGCTTACCTTACAAATCGGGCACTTTTCAGGTGCGCTATCTCCCTCGTGAACATAACCGCAAACAGGACAAACAAACTTTTTCATAATCTTAAATCTCCTTTAATAAATAATTTTTAATTTAATTTTTTTGACAAGCCTTACAGGTACCGTAGTACACTACTCTTTCCGTATCCACCGAAAAGCCTGCTTCATTAATGGCTTTTCTTTTTTCAGGCTCAATCGGAAAATCAAATATTTCCTTGCACTGCTTACAAACAAAGTGCGCGTGATTTTCAACAAAGCCATCATAGTAAATACATTTGTCAACCGCTTCAACCGAAATGATTTCACCGGACTCTAACAGCTGACCGAGATTTCTATATACAGTACCCAAGCTTATATTAGGAATTTTTTCTCGGACAGCGTCGTAAACCTGTACAGCGCTACAATGATGACGCTTAGAGCGAAGAAATTCCAATATTTCCTTGCGCTGAGTTGTGTTTCTCATTTTGTCCATCCTTTCTACTGATTTCTTATCAGTAATAATTCCTATTATCATTATACACGCAGAGATATGTTTTGTCAATAGCTTTTTTAAAATTTTTTTGATTTTTTTAAAATTGCTTTTTCCAAACAAAAAAGGGGATAGCGAAACGGGCACAGAAGGCGTGAACTCGTACACGGTTAGGGGTTCCCCGAAGCGCTCTTTAGTAGCTTTGGGGGTTCACGTATGCGTACTTCGTACGGTATACCCATTCCCCAAAAATCTTGACAGATTTTTACGGGGACCCCTTGGGGCGTGCGAGGTCGCGACTAAAAAACGGACATAAAAATGAAGAGAACTTGCAACGAATTGCAAGTTCTCCACCTTAAAAAATTCTTTAAACTATTGATTAATTTTGTTTTTAGGATATAGCTTGTCTGTTTTTGTTCTGTGCTTGTTGCAGCATCCCCTTTTATTCAGCTTACTATTCTAAAGCCCTTACCTACTATATCACTTGAGTTGGTTATAACTGTAAAGGCTGTTGGGTCGGTTTCCTTTAAAAACTTTTTAAGCATTCCTGCCTGAGTTCTGTTAAGAACGGTGGCAATCATACTCTTTTCCTCGCCTGTATAGGAGCCAACGCACTTTGATATGGTAGCGCCTCTGTGAAGGAAATTATTTATGTACTCGCTAACCTCTTTTTCCTTATCGGTTACAATTACAAAATATTTATTTCTGTTAAAGCCGTCTATTACATTATCAACAATGAAGGATTTAAGCACAAGTCCCACAACCGAGTACAGACAAATTTCCGGCTGGTCGGGGAAAATAAAGCCGCTGGAAATTGCCATTAACGCATCTGAAATTAAAAGTGCGGTTCCGATTTCAGCGCCCGAAAACTTCTTTATTATCATAGCGATAACGTCAGTTCCGCCTGAGCTTGCATTTTGGCTGAACAAAATAGCGCTGCCTATGGCAATTCCGCCAATGGTTAATATAAGCTCCAAAAACTTTTGGTCGGTAATCGGACCGGTTAATGGGAACACCTTTTCAAACACAAGGGTGGAAATAGACAAAAGCACAGTTGAATAAATAGTTTTAATAGCAAAATTCTTACCAAAAACGACTAATGCTACAATGAGCAGCAGCACATTGGCAATAGCCATAATTTGCGATTCTGTCACAGCGTAATCAAAAAGCTTTGACAAAAGCACCGCTAAGGAGCTGACTCCTCCCACGGAAAAATGGTTTGGAAATTTAAAAAAGTAAATTCCCGCTGCAATAATAAGTGTACCAAAGGTAATAATTAAATAGGAAAGAATTTCACCCCATATTTTTTGAGCCTTGGTTTTAGGCTTATTAACATCGGGCATTTCCTTGGGCTTGAATGGCATAGGTATGCTCCTTCACAATAATTTTATCCGTTTTTATTATATATTAAAGGTAGACTTTTGTCAACACAAAGCAAACAAATTAACAATTGGCGACAGGACAGAAAAAAGGCTGTTGCTACGCAACAGCCCCTCTGCTGATTTTTTTAATTAGAACAATTTGCTAACGTCAACTGAAACAACTGACTTCATAACTGGATTATTATTTTCGTCATAAACAATATTACCATTTTCGTCTTTAACTGTCTGATAACTAACTGTGTATGGCGATGTACAAATTACATCAACAGTTTCAATTTCCTCGTTAATGTATGCAGGATGTGTATACTTCATTTCGCAATTCCTCCTTTGCAGAGATTACACCTATTTCCTTTTTCTATATTATATCACTAAACCTTTGATTTGTAAATATGCAAAATACACAAAATTTATTTTTTTACACCTGGCAAAAATTATACAATTTAGTCAAATTCAACAAATTCATCCAAATCTCACATATTAAGTTTTAATTTTTTTCAAATATTGTTTTATGGCTCTTCAAAAAACCGTCACAATTATAGTGTACAATAATAGCATAAGAAAGACATTGAAGCAATTTATTAAATAGAGGTGTCAAATGTCAGATTTTATATACAATAATAACTTTAACGATAATAACAGCAATAAGGAGCCTATACATTTTTATTTTGGCGAACCGAAGAATAAAGGGGTTAGCACAAGAGTAGTTGTTCTTTCCTGTGTTTTATGCTCCTTGGTGGTGGCTATAATATTTTCTCTGCTGGGAATGTGGTATTTCAACGCCATTAGCGCTTCAGCTACACCCGATACGCCAAACGAGGTTCACACCAATAATATTTACAACAGCCCCGAAAGCTCGACTACAAGCCTATCAAACGGTGCAGCCGCAAAATCCCGCGCTGATATAATTGCTAACATAAAGGATTCCGTTGTTGAAATAAGAACACAGTACGTTGTTTCCAAGGGTCAGTATATTCAAAGCGGCGCAGGAAGCGGTGTAATTGTCGGTGATTACGAAATCAGCGACGAGGACACAGACAAGGTTATCGAGCAGGGCTATCACATAATTACAAACGCTCACGTAATAGCGGATGCTGTAAGCTCCGATAAATCTGCAATTACAGTTACGCTGACAGATGGCACAGAATATACAGCAAGCGTTATTGGCTCTGATGAGATTGGCGATATTGCGATTTTAAAAATCCAAGAGACAAAGGAGCTTACCTGTGCAACATTTGCAAACGAGGACTATCAGCTAAGGGTTGGCGATGAGGTTATTGCAATAGGCAATCCTCTCGGTCAGCTTGGCGGCACAGTTACAAACGGATATGTAAGCGCACTTGACCGTGAAATTCAAATTGACGGAATTAAAATGAATCTTTTACAGACAGATGCTCCCATTAATCCCGGTAACTCCGGCGGCGGACTGTTCAACCTTCGCGGTGAGCTTGTGGGAATTGTTAATGCTAAATCCACAGGCACTGACATAGAGGGCTTGGGATTTGCAATTCCTTCGGCGGATGCAAAAAGCATATACGAAAATTTTATAAACCTTGGCTATGTGGAAAACAGACCGACCCTTTTCGTTGAATATGATATGACATACAAATACGGTGTATATGTTACGAAGGTACTTACAAGAGAAACAGGCGACAACTCCTCAAAGCTACAGCTTCACGACAGAATATGCAGCATTGAAATTGACGGTAAGGTTACCGATATAATCTCAACGTCACAGCTTGATTCTATAATAAGCTCACTAAGCATCGGTCAAGAGGTTAAGCTTTATATAAGACGCGGTGTCCAATACGTACACGTGACCGTTAAGGTTTATGAGTTTTACATTTAACAAGATACTATCCCAAGCTACAAGGGATTAACATTCCGAGTAGCGCTCTCCTTCAAAATAACTGGAAATGCAGCACAATCCCTAAAAAGAGTGCTGCATTTTCAGCTTATGACAACATATTGCTTTTTAATACTTTTTATGATAGAATAAATACGAGGTGATGACTATGTACAATATTTTAATTGTTGACGATGAGGACATGATAAGAAAGCTCATACGCAAGTATGCTGAATTTGAGGGTCATACCGTAACTGAAGCTACCGACGGAATGGACGCGGTTATCAAATTTAAAAACGGTAGCTATGATATTATCATTATGGATATTATGATGCCTGAGCTTGACGGCTTTTCCGCCTCTCGTGAAATACGAAAGGTGTCCGATGTGCCAATTATTATGCTCTCCGCAAGAGGCGAGGAGTACGATAAAATCAACGGCTTCGAAATAGGAATTGATGACTACGTGGTTAAGCCATTTTCGCCAAAGGAGCTTATGCTGCGCGTTGAGGCTATTATGAAGCGCGCCAAGTCAAGCGGCAAAAAGGAAGAAAGCAAAAACGAAATTATTTCCTTGGCAAACGGCGGCTTGGTAGCTGATTTAACCGCAAGAATAGTTTACATAGACGGCGAAAGAATTGATATGTCGCCAAAGGAATACGAGCTGTTCTTTTATATGCTCAAAAACAAGAACATTGCCCTTTCAAGAGATAAGCTTTTGTCTGACGTTTGGGGCTATGACTTCTTTGGAGATGACAGAACGCTTGACACTCACATTAAAATTCTAAGAAAGAGTCTTGGCAAATACAGCGATTTTATTGTTACAATTCGCGGTATGGGCTACCGTTTTGAAGAGAAATGAAAAAATTCAAGAGGAAGAGCGCAGATTTTTCCATAAAATTTCACATTTTCTCTACAATGATAGTGTTAACTATTATGATGCTTGTTATGATATGGACCCTTCAAGGTATGTTTTTAAATTCCGCATTCAAGCTTGCCAAGGAAAGCGATATTAAAAGAGCATCAAGCCTCATAACAGACAACTTTGATTCAGGAAACGTTTCCCCTCTTATTTCGCAGGTTTCAATTGAGTATGATATTTGCGTAAAGGTGATAAATTTAAACACAGGGTCGGACTTTTGCGATAATCATTTCTTAAACGACTGTATTTTGCATAAGATATCCGATTACGATTCCTTAATCAACAGCTGGTACGATGAGGCAAGCCGTAACAACGGTGAATACACTGTTGTTCTCCCCCGCGAGCGGTTCAGAGATTTCAATTACAATGTTGACAATTACGAGGGCAATGTCCCTGACTATGAGGAAAGTGAAAACTGTGTTATATCTGTTCGCATTATAGAAAGCAGTGACGGAGGGGAATACATGCTTATTCTCAATGCCTCTGTTGAGCCTATGCACGCCACAACACGAGCTATAAGAATTATTCTTTTATTTGTTTCTTCAATTTTCTTTGTGCTTTCAATTATTATTTCTTATGTCCTTTCAAGAACGCTTTCCAAGCCTATTGAAAAAATAACAAGCTCCGCAAAGGAGTTAGGCGGCGGAGACTACAAGGTGCGCTTTGAGGAAAGCGGACCAAATGAAATTACGGAGCTTGCCAAAACTCTTAACAAAACCGCTTCCTACCTTGACAATGCCGATAAGCTGCAAAAGGAGCTTATTGCCAATATTTCCCACGACCTAAGAACCCCGCTTACCATGATTTCGGGCTATTCTGAGTTTATGCGTGATTTTCCCGATGAGGTAACACCCGAAAATATGCAGATAATTATTGACGAAACCGCAAGACTTAATTCTCTTGTCAACGACCTTGTGGACGTTACAAAGCTTCAGTCTGATGCGCAAATTGTCAATATGGAAAAAATCAACCTTACAAAAATCATTTCGGATACCGTAAACAGATACAAAAAGCTTACAAGCCATAACGATTACAAAATTACCTTTGATTATAAAGAGGAAATTTATGTAATGGCGGATGAAGCAAGAATATTACAGGTTATTTATAATCTTGTAAATAACGCAATTAACTACACAGGGTCGGACAAAACCGTAACAATCAGACAGGATGTGCTTGACGATGTTGTAAGAATTTCTGTTATTGACACAGGCGAGGGAATCAGCGAGGAGCATTTACCCTTAGTGTGGGACAGATACTATAAGGTAGATAAGGTGCATAAGCGTGCTATTTTAGGCACGGGACTTGGTCTTTCCATTGTTAAAAACATTTTACTTCTTCACCATTCGCGCTTTGGTGTGTCAAGTGAGGTTGGCAAGGGAAGCACCTTCTGGTTTGAATTTAAGATTTTGAAGTCCTAAATATTTCAAAACGCCTTTTTTGAGCAATCAAGGAGGGCGTTTTTTATTTAATTGTTGCAATTATCGTTTTTTTGTGGTATAATGCTTATATATGCTGACGTAGCACAGTGGTAGTGCAGCTGATTCGTAATCAGCAGGTCGTGAGTTCAAATCTCATCGTCAGCTCCATTTTTATGTATGGGGGATAGCTTATGAACTTATGTGATGTCCGTTTTGTTAAAAAGCTTATGGCAAGATATGGCACAGGCACAAAAAAGGGCTTCGGGCAAAATTTTTTAATTAATCCCGATGTCCCGTCAGGCATTGCAAGCGAAAGCTACTCCTACCACAAGAGCAAATGCGGAAATGAAAAATGCGGAGTTTTGGAAATCGGCCCCGGTATCGGCTCACTTACAAATGAGCTTTGCCAATGCTACGACACTGTTGTGGCTGTTGAAATTGACAAAACTCTTATTCCTATTTTAGATGAAACCTTAGCTGAGCATAATAATGTTACGGTTATTAATGACGACTTTTTAAAGCTTGATTTGAATGAGCTTGTCAAGGAGTATTTTGAGGGCAGCTCTATTTCCGTTTGCGCCAACCTTCCTTACTATATTACCACTCCTATTATTATGAAGCTTTTGGAAAGTGCGAGAAACGAGAGTGGAAAAAGCGCGCTTTGCTCTATTACCGTTATGGTTCAAAGAGAGGTTGCCAACCGTCTTTGCGCCACCGAAAACGACAAGGACTATGGCGCAATTACCGCTTCCATTAACTATTACGGAAGGGTAACTCACCTTTTCGACGTTGAGCCTGAAAACTTTTTGCCTGCGCCTAAGGTTACATCCTCGGTTATAAGAATCGAGCTTTACGATGAGCCGATTTATAAAACAAAAAGCGAAAAAATGCTTTTCAAGGTTATTGAAGGAGCATTTGCCCAACGCAGAAAAACAATGGTAAATTCTCTTTCCTCTGTTATCACAAGCATACCTAAAGCAAGAATGGGAGAAATCATTGAAAAGCTGGGCTTTGACATAAATATCAGAGGGGAAAAGCTATCTATTAAGGACTTTTGTGCCCTCGCAGATGAATTTTACGGAGAAATTAACTAATGCCATTACTTGGAACTATCGTAAACTGCCTGACCATACTTGGCGGCTCACTTTTGGGAATGCTGCTCTCCAAGCTGTTTTCCAAACACCACAGGCTTGCCTCTATACCGGATGCCGCTATGAAGGCAATTTCTGTTTTTGTTATCTTTATTGGCATAAAGGGTGCTTTAGAAACCGAAAAAACTCTTGTTGTTCTTCTCTCTTTGGTTATCGGAACGGTTATCGGAACAATAATAAATATTGATAGCTTGCTTGAAAAATTCGGCTCCTTTATGGAAAGAAAATTTGTGCGTAGCAAAACACAAAAGACGGGCTTTGAGGAGCTTGACGGACCAAGAGAAGCAAAAAGCATTTCAAAGGGCTTTGTTTCCACAACTCTTACCTGCTGTGTAGGTGCTCTTTCAATTATGGGCGCGCTTAACAGCGGTCTTAGCGGCGGAGCCAATCAGGAGCTTTTGTACACAAAATCGATACTTGACTTTATAACCGCGCTCGTTTTCTCATCTGCCTTCGGCGGAATCGGCGCTATGCTTTCAATAATTCCCGTATTCATTTACCAGGGCGCTATCGAGCTTGGCGCAGGTGCATTAAGTGGGATTTTGACAGGCTGTATAAACGAAATTTCAGCCACAGGGTCCATTATTGTTATTGCTCTTGGCTTGAATATGATAGGAGCTACCAAGGTTAAAATTGCCAATATGCTCCCCGCCATTTTCTTACCCATTCTTCTTTGCTTATTTATGTAGAAAAACACTCGCTACCCTAAAATAGCGAGTGTTTTTTAT
>JAFTZI010000159.1 GCA_017461055.1 Clostridia bacterium
ATATTCCGAATTAGCTCAGTTGGCAGAGCACCTGACTGTTAATCAGGTTGTCGCTGGTTCGAGCCCAGCATTCGGAGCCAAAAATAAAAGACACGAACCCAAGTTCGTGTCTTTTGTTTTTCTTGTCTTTAAATGCCGAGGCTCGAAACTGCGTCGAACGAAGTTAGAAAGCTGTGAGCACGCTTGCGTGCCATCCCGATTTATCGGGTGTGAGAGCCCAGCCGAACAGTTAGCACATACTATGCCGAATGCTAAACCTCACCAGCGGCTGGTTCCACTTGTATCCACTTCAGTCGCATAGTCGTTAGGCGTCGTTTCGATACACTCAACTTGCATAGATTTTTTTGTTTATGCAAATTCACGTTAATATATTCAGTCAAAAATCGATACTTAACGTCACAAAATTGCATAAAACACTATAATATTTTGTTTTTTTATTTAATATTATGCAAAATATGAGCGTATATTGTATTGACTTTGTGAACAAAACGTGATATAATGAATCCAAATATAGTGAGAAGTGTTCCCTTTTGCGACGCTTCTATGGAATCAAAAAGGAGATGCGATTATGGCTGAACAGGACAATGTAATACTGGCAAGAACCACTTATGAAACTCTTTGCAGCTTCCTTGACAGTAAAAAGTGGCAGTATACCAAGGACGAAGAGCGGCTTTTAATAAATTGCTCTGCGTGCGGTGAAGATTTGGCCATGCCAATCACCGTTAAAATATACTCGGATAGATTGATAGCTGTACTTATTTCCCATATGACCTTTGAAATTCCTGAGGACAAAAGGCTTGATGCGGCAATCGCTATATGCGCAATAAACAATCTTGTAATCAACGGTAGCTTTGATTATAATATCAAAGACGGTAGCATTTATTTCCGTATGTCCAATAGCTTTATGGAAAGTGAACTTAGCACGGAGGTGTTTGAATATATGCTGATGTGCTCATGCTCCACAATTGATGAATACAACGATAAGCTTTTAATGCTTGCTAAGGGAATGATTTCCTTACAGCAAATGCTTGCTTCGTTTGACTCTCAAAATTAGGGGGTAAGTGATATGATTGACGAAAAAAAGCTTGAAAAGGCTGTTCAAGTCTTTAGAATTCTTTGCCAAGCGGTTGAAGATAACGGTTGGAGTTATGACTGTGACGACACGGAGCTAAGCATAAGCTTTCAGGTAAACGGAGAAGATTTACCAATGAATTTTATCATTATGATTGATATTGAAAGACAAATGATAAGGTTTTACTCTCCCTTGACCTTTGAAATTTGTGAGGATAAACGAGTAGAGGCAGCTGTTGCAGTATGCGCCGCCACCCACGGAATGGCAGACGGTAAATTCTCATATAACATTGCAAAAGGAAGCGTTATGTTTGAGCTGACGGCGGTGTTTATGAACAGCGCAGTTGGTGAGGGCTTGCTTCAATATATGATTCATTGCGCTTGCTTTGCGGTGGATCAGTACAACGACAAATTCTTGGCTCTAAACAAGGGCTTTATCGGTATTGAGGAATTTATTAAAGAATAAAATACTAAGCTACAAGCCCTGCTTTTAGGGCTTGTAGACAGCTTAATCGGTGATAAATAGCCTCCATTTAGACAATATTTTTTATAGAAATTTATGCTATTTACACCAAAAAACGCAAAAAACGCATCCCAAAATGCGTTCCCTTTGTCGCCCTTATCGCGCAATATAACAAAAATTCGGTTTTTTTATTACGCGCGTTAAGATATATATATTAATAGGCTTGAAAAATTCAAGCTTAATA